>NZ_RZQG01000050.1:0-15674 GCF_003998635.1 Mesorhizobium sp. M7D.F.Ca.US.004.03.1.1 | reverse complement strand
CGTCTGAAGACCCGGCTGGTGCAGTTGTCGCTCGGCCATGACATCGTGCTCGACCTGCACTGCGACGACGAGGGTCTCGCCTATCTCTACGTCCACACCAGCCTGTGGCCGGCCATGGCCGATTGTGCCACCGCCATGGGCGTCGATGCGGTCGTGCTGTGGAGCGAGGACACCGCCGGCACGTTCGAGGGCGCCTCGATCATGCCCTACCAGAACGTTCCCGATGATGTGGCCAAACTCGACCGCCGCGTCGCCACCACGGTCGAATATCGCGGCATCCTCGATGTCGACGGCGCCCTGGCCGCCGCCGACGCCGAAGGCCTCTACAGGCTGCTGGTGGCGCGTGGCGTGATCACCGATACCACCCTGCACACCCCCGGTCCTTTCGCCGGCTTTGTGGCCCCGTTGGAAAACATCGACATGATGCCGTCGCCTCGGGCGGGTGCCGTGCTCTACGACGTGAAACCCGGCGACCGCGTCGCCAAGGGCGCGCGCCTCGCCACCATCGTCCATGCACCGGGTGAAACCGATGGCCGCACCGAAGTCTTCGCACCGCAGGACGGCATCATCCTGACCCGCCGCTCGCGCCGCATCATCCGCGCAGGCGAGGATCTTCTGAAGCTGGTTGGCGATAAGAAGAGCACCGATGCCCGGTCGGGGACGCTGGAGGACTGACCTAACCCGAAATAGCCTGCCGCGCCTTCGCCTCCAACCATTCCGCCATCTGCCGGTAAGGCACCGGGCCGTGACTGATGCGGGCGACACCCAGTTCCGCCAGCCGCTGGCGCGGCGGCACATGCGCCAGCGCAATGATGTTGACCGGCAATGCAACTGCACTGCAGAGCGTCTCGATGAGGCCCTCATCGCCAAGACCCGGCGCGAAGAAGCCGTGCGCGCCGGCTTCTTCGAAGGCCTGTGCGCGCTCGATGGCCTGGTCGAGCAGGACGTCATCATGCGCATCCGGTTTCGCCTTGAGGAAGATGTCGGTTCGAGCGTTGATGAACGCCGGTATGCCGGAAGCCTTGACGGCCGCCGCCGCGGCTTCGATGCGTTTTACCTGGACAGCAATGTCATGCAGGCCGCTGCCGCCAACAATCTGATCCTCGAAATTGAAACCAATGGCGCCGGCCCGCAGCGCCAGCGTTACCGTGCGAGCAACGATTTCCGGATCGACGCCGTAACCGCCCTCGAGGTCCATGGTCACCGGCAGGTCGACCGACCCGACGATGCGCTTGATGTTGTCAAGCGCCAGCTCCAGCGGGATTTTCTCGCCATCGGCGTAGCCGAACGCGGCAGCCACCGGCCAGCTTCCGGTGGCGATCGCCTTGGCGCCCGCCTTCTCGACGATCTTGGCCGAGCCCGGGTCCCAGGCATTGTAGAGGACGATCGGGTTTCCCTTGACGTGGAGGGAATGGAACGTCCGCGCGCGCTCGATCTGCTCGGTCATTGGCTTTTACCATCTTCCTGCTGTTGGATATACAATCTAGGCGGCACTGTCGGCTCTGGCGATGTGCCATGAGCCTGGGAAGCGGCGGCCAACGAAGAGACTTTCAAACCTGTTGCGCATCCTCCTTTTCGCAGCTATGGATTTCGCCATGAACATGCGTTCGACCAAGACCATTTGGTGGTGGGCCTGCTGACAGCGGCCTGTTCGAACACGTGCGCGTGAAAAGAGAGGGTGGCCGCAACGGAAAGTCCGGGCGGCCATTTGTTTTTTCCAAGCCATTCCCGGGTCCGTTGCCCCAAGAAGCTGATGGAGACGGCAATGACGATGAAGGTTCTGGAAAACGGGGCGGAAAGTTTCGTGACCGCGGGTGGCATCACCATCACCCGCGAGCGCCACGACCGGCCCTATGCGGGCGCGATCGACGCTTACGTCGACGGCTTGAATTCGCGCCGCGGTGCGGTGTTTTCCTCCAATTATGAATATCCCGGCCGCTACACGCGCTGGGACACCGCTATCATCGACCCACCGTTGGTCATCTCAGCACGTGGCCGTGCCATGCGCATCGAGGCGCTGAACGGCCGTGGCGAGGCGCTGTTGCCGGTCATCGGCAAGGCGCTCGCCAGCCTGGCCGATGTCGCCATCGCCGAGACATCGAAGAAACTCATCCGCCTCGACGTCGCCAAGCCCGGCCGTGTCTTCACCGAAGAAGAGCGCAGCCGCGTCCCTTCGGTGTTTACCGTGCTGCGCGCCATCACCGCTCTGTTCAAGACCGAGGAAGACGCCAATCTTGGTCTCTATGGCGCTTTCGGCTACGACCTCGCCTTCCAGTTCGACCCGGTCGACTACAAGCTCGAGCGCAAGCCAAACCAGCGCGACCTGGTGCTGTTCCTGCCCGACGAGATCCTGGTCGTCGACCATTATTCGGCCAAAGCCTGGACCGATCGCTACGACTACGCCGGCGACGGGTTTTCGACCGAGGGGCTGCCGCGCGACGAAATCGCCGAGCCGTTCAAGAGCCCCGACCGAATCCCGCCCCGCGGCGACCATGAACCGGGCGAATACGCCAATCTGGTGCGCAAGGCGATGGATTCGTTCAAGCGCGGCGACCTGTTCGAGGTGGTGCCCGGCCAGATGTTCTACGAGCGCTGCGAAACACAGCCATCCGAGATTTCGCGCAAGCTGAAGGCCATCAATCCCTCCCCCTATTCCTTCTTCATCAATCTGGGCGAAGGCGAATATCTGATCGGCGCCTCGCCGGAAATGTTCGTGCGCGTCAACGGCCGCCGCGTCGAGACCTGCCCGATCTCCGGCACCATCAAACGCGGCGACGATGCCATTTCCGACTCAGAGCAAATCCTGAAACTGCTCAACTCGAAGAAAGACGAATCCGAGCTGACCATGTGCTCGGACGTCGACCGCAACGACAAGTCCAGGGTCTGCGAGCCAGGTTCGGTGCGCGTCATCGGCCGCCGCCAGATCGAGATGTATTCACGCCTGATCCACACCGTCGACCACATCGAAGGCCGGCTGCGCGAAGGCATGGACGCCTTCGACGCCTTCCTGTCGCACGCCTGGGCGGTCACCGTCACCGGCGCGCCGAAACTGTGGGCCATGCGCTTCATCGAACAGAACGAGAAGAGCCCGCGCGCCTGGTATGGCGGCGCGATCGGCATGGTCAATTTCAACGGCGACATGAACACCGGCCTCACCTTGCGCACCATCCGCATCAAGGACGGCATTGCCGAAGTGCGCGCCGGCGCCACATTGCTCTTCGACAGCATTCCCGAGGAAGAAGAAGCCGAAACCGAACTGAAGGCATCCGCCATGCTCTCCGCCATTCGCGACGCCAAGACCGGCAATTCCGCCAGCACCGAGCGCACCACCGCGCGCGTCGGCGACGGCGTCAACATCCTGCTGGTCGACCACGAAGACTCGTTCGTCCACACGCTGGCCAATTATTTCCGCCAGACCGGCGCCAATGTCTCGACCGTGCGCACGCCGGTTCCCGAGGAGGTGTTCGACCGGCTGAAGCCCGACCTTGTCGTGCTGTCGCCCGGCCCCGGCACGCCGAAGGATTTCGACTGCGCCGCCACCATCAAGAAGGCACGTGCCCGCGACCTGCCGATCTTCGGCGTCTGCCTTGGCCTGCAGGCGCTGGCCGAAGCCTATGGCGGCGAACTCAGGCAGCTGCACATACCCATGCACGGCAAGCCGTCGCGTATCCGCGTTTCCAAGCCGGGCATCATCTTCTCCGGCCTGCCCAAGGAAGTCACCGTCGGCCGCTACCACTCGATCTTCGCCGATCCGGTGCGCCTGCCCGACGATTTCATCGTCACGGCCGAAACCGAGGACGGCGTCATCATGGCCTTCGAGCACCGCAAGGAGCCGATCGCCGCGGTGCAGTTCCACCCGGAATCGATCATGACGCTCGGCCACAATGCCGGCATGCGCATCATCGAGAACATCGTCGCCCACCTGCCGCGCAAGGCCAAGGAAAAGGCCGCCTGACGATCATGGCTGAAGCCGAGAACACGATGGCGATCACGGCCAAGGCGGCCGCGAAGCGCAAGGTTGCCAACCTCTCCTTCTGGTCGATCGTTGTCGCCTTTGTTGTGCTCGCTCTGAAACTTGCTGCCTGGTACGTCACCGGCTCTGTCGCGCTCTATTCGGACGCGCTGGAATCGATCGTCAACGTCATCGCCTCGGTCGCCGCCTTCTGGGCGATCCAGGTCAGCTACAAGCCGGCCGACCAGGATCACCCGTTCGGCCATCACAAGGCCGAGTATTTCTCGGCGGTGCTGGAAGGCGTGCTGATCGTGCTCGCCGCCCTTTTGATCCTCAACGAGGTCTGGCGCTCCTGGCAGACGCCGGCACCGCTCGAACAGCCCTGGAGCGGCCTTGCCGTCAACGGCGTTGCCACGGTCATCAACGCCTTCTGGGCCTGGACGCTGATCCGCGCCGGCAGGACCGAGAAATCGCCGGCGCTGGTCGCCGACGGCAACCACATCATGACCGACGTGGTGACCTCGATCGGCGTCTTCGGCGGCCTTGTCGGAGCGATCCTGACCGGCCGGCAGATCCTCGATCCGGCGCTTGCCGTCATCGTGGCGCTGAACATCCTGTGGCAGGGCTGGCACGTCATCGGTTCGTCCATGAATGGCCTGATGGACCGCGCCGTCGATACGGCAGAACACATGCGCATCCGCGACGTCATCTCGGCCAGTTGCAAGGGCGCGCTCGAGGTTCACGACCTCAAGACGCGCATCGCCGGCCGCGCCACCTTCATCGAATTCCATCTGGTCGTCGACGCCGACATGTCGGTCGGCGCCAGCCATGTCATCTGCGACCGCATCGAGGACGCGCTGAAAGCCGAAATCCCCTCGGTGCGCGTCACCATCCATGTCGAACCCGACGACGAGGCCAAGCTGCCCAAGGGCACGACGGCCGTGCCGTTCGCGTGAGGCGGGTTCACCAGGTCTCGATTGAGAGATCTTTGATCCGCTCGAATTCCCGGACATTGCGGGTCATCAGCGTAAGGTTCCGAGCGCGAGCCTGCCCGCCGATCAACGCATCGTAGGGACCGATCGGAGTTCCCAACGTCGCGAGCGTTGCCCGAATCTCTCCAGCATGTCTTGCGTCTTCTCGATCGAATTCGAGCACCGGGAACTGCAGAGCTTCGATGCGCGCCAAATTTTCAGCCCTTCGTTGGCTCTTTTCAGCACCATAGTATAGTTCGTGTGCGACGATCGCAGAGAGGGCAAAGTCCTGCGGCTTGTGCCGTTTCAGCAGCGCCAACAGCCCGGCGTCGCCCTTGATGACTGCGATGACGGCATTGGTGTCGAGCAGGTAGATCACTTGAAAACGTCATCCAAAGCAGGCCGATCCTGCCCGTCTTGACGTTCCAGCGCTGCCTCGGCGAAATCGTTGTCAAGCGGTCCGATCACTTGGTCAAGCCACGCCCAATCCTGCGCTAGCGGTTCCAAGATGACGGTTTACCCGTGACGGCGGATCGAAACCTCGTCTGTTTCGAAACGGAACTCCTTGGGCAGACGTACAGCTTGTGACCGGCCCGACCAGAACACTTTTGCCTTGTCCATCATGCTATCCTCAAATGAGATATAGCAAAGATATATCCCTTCATGGCGACGCAGACAAGTCCGAGCTCAAGGCGCGCAGGCCGATTGCGACATTGGCTGCAGCCGATAGACCTTGTCGTCGGATTTCGTCTTGCCGTCGGCGGCCTTCGAACACAGATCGACGATGGCGAGTGCGCTGTTGGGATTGGCCAGCATCATGGTGCCGTCTACGCCACGCTTGAGGAAAATCTCCTTCTGCGCGATGTCGCAGGAGAAATCGCTCATCTTCGAGCTCGCCGCGCAGCGCCACTGGTCGGCCTCGCCCTGGCAGGAATAGGTCTGTGTCACCTTGGCCGATTTCTGCCGTGTGGTGACAGTAACGGCAATGTCGGCGCCGTCTGGCCAGTTGGCCGCATCGCCGCCCGAGGCGAAGGACGCCAGTTCCACCGGTCCGCGGAAAACCCGGATCGACTGGGTCAGTTGGTCGGGATGCGAACCGAGATGGGCTGCATCATAGTCGCGCCCGTAGCAGAAGGCCTGGTCCGGCTTCAGCCGCTCACGCAAGGGAGTTCCAAGAGCCGGATCGATCGGATCGATGCGCGCGAATTCGGCCTGGCATGTTGCGGCCGGCATCGGGTCGAGGCGGAAATTGTCGTCCTCGCTCCCCAGCGCCTGCCTGTCATATTCGGCTTCACCGAGTTCATCTTCCGATCCTGCGTCGAGATAAAGATCGGCCGAGACATCGGTGAGGATCAGACGCCCTTTGTCATCGAGCTTCAGCGAGGCCATGGTGCGGTCGCAGTCCATGCCGCAACGGATCGAACCGCTCTTTCCGTCCTCGGACTCGTGATTGCACCAGCCGCTGGCCCATTCCGGCGCCTTGGCGCCGCGCGCCGTGGTGGCGATAAAGCCGTTATAGGACGAGTCGGAGTTTGTCGGTGGCTCCTCGTTCGGGCGGCTGACCGGGTCGTGCCCATAGAGGAAGAAGATCCGCGCCACCTTCTGCTTCGGATGCGCCTTGAGGTGCGCGGCGTCATAGATCCGGCCGAAGCAGGCATCAGCCCCGTTCGGGCTGAGTTCGGTGAGCTTGAGCGCATCGTCGGCGAAGGCCGAACCGGCAAGCGCGCCAAGCAGCGCAACGCCAAACCCGGCGCCGGCGACTGTCTTCCATTCCCCTACCCTGAACGCCATGTGACCTCTCCTCTGCATCGACAGGACGTAACGTCAATTTATGCTAGTATTGCGGCTGGAGTCACGCAATTCGCGGCGAGCCGCCAAGCGGGGGAGGATGCCATGCGCCGGCGCGATATGTTCCGCGCGGTTCTTGCCGGAACCGGAACGCTTCTTGGTCTGCGGGCAGTGCAGGCAGCCGCCCCAGAGCCCGCCAGGCAAAAGGTCGCCTATCACTTGAGCGACGTCGACAAGGTCAATTTCGTGCTCGGCAACATCAAGAACCACTATGAAGGCACCGGCGGCAACGTCGACATCGTGCTGGTCGTGCATGGTCCGGCCTTGGCCGCCTTCAAGTCGAAAGGCATATCGGCCGCGATTTCCGGGCGCTTCGCCGGCCTGGTGCAGCAGGGGCTGGAACCGCACGCCTGCGCCAACACCATGCAAGGCATGGATATTTCGCTCGCCGACCTGCTCGCCGGTTTCCATGCCGCCGACAAGGGCGGCGTCGTCAAGCTCGCCGAACTGCAAGGCCAGGGCTACGCCTATCTGCGCCCCTGAGACTTGAACACCGGGGCGGCAAGGGCCTACGAAGGACAGGCTGAAATCCCGGAGGAAGAACCCGTGCCAGCCACCACACTCAGCATACCCGATCTTGCCGGCAAGGCAGTGCTGGTCACCGGTGCGTCGACCGGCATCGGGGCGGCGCTCGCGCTGGCCTATGCAGCGCAGAAATGCAAGGTGGCGCTGCACTACAATTCGAGTCAAGGCGCCGCCGAGAAACTCGGCATGACGATCGCCGACAAGGGCGGCGAGGTGTTTCTCGTCCAGGGCGATTTCTCCGTTGCCGCCGATGTCGAACGCGTCGTCGAGGACAGCGCGCAGTATTTCGGCCGCCTCGACGGGCTGGTCAACAATGCCGGCGGCATGCTTGGCCGCATCCCCTATGCCGAGCAGACCGAAGCGCATTACGACGCGGTGATGGACCTCAACGCCCGTTCGGTGCTGACCGCCTCGCGCAAGGCAATCCCGTGGCTGAGGAAACAGGGCGGCTTCATCGTCAACACCTCGTCGATCGCCGCGCGCAATGGTGCGGGCGGCGGAGCCGGGCTTTACGGCTCGGCCAAGGCCTTCGTCTCCAACGTGACGCGCGGCATGGCCAAGGAGCTGATCGGCTTCGGCATCCGCGTCAACGCGGTGGCGCCCGGCACCATTCTCACCCCGTTCCACGAGCGCTATTCGACCGACGAGCAGATGAAGGGCATGGTCGCCACCATTCCGCAGGGACGCGCCGGCACGGCGCAGGATTGCGTCGGCGCCTATCTGTTCCTCTCTTCCGATCTTCTGAGCGGCTACATCACCGGCCAGGTGATCGAGGTGAATGGCGGCCAGTTGATGCCTTGAGCGGCTGTCGGCATACTGGTGATCTGCATGTTCTTGTCGAAAACCTCAAAGGGAGACAACGGAATGTATGGACTGATCGGCAAGATGCGGGCGGCGCGCGGCCAGCGCGACGCGGTCATGGACGTCCTGCGCGCCAGTACAGGCGCCCTGCCGGGCTGCCTGAGCTACATCATCGCCCGCGACCCCGCGGATGCCGATGCGATCTGGGTCACCGAAGTATGGACCGACGCCGAAAGCCACAAAGCCTCGCTGCAGCTTCCCGAAGTCCAGGCGGTGATCGCCAAGGCGCGGCCGTTCATTGCCGGCTTTGAATTCCAGGTCGAGACCCACCCCGTCGGCGGCTTCGGCCTGGCCGACGGCAAAAGCGACTGAGGCGCGCAAGCATCCTTTTTCGACGCAGCGGGGTTCGCATCACCTCGCTTCGCGTCTAAGACCGAAACATGGATTCCTCGGCCGAGCAGCCTCCAGACCAGCCCGCCATCGAACGCATGGCGCGGATAGGCAAGCCTTGGCAATGGTTGGTCCTGCTCACTATCTCCGTCCTGTTTGCCGGTGCGCTCGAATTCGCCGCCCTGCCGGCGGCGCTGCTGATCGGGCCGATGCTGGCTGCCATCGTCGCCGGCACCAATGGCGCCACGGTGCGCGTGCCGCGCCTTCTGTTCGGCGCCGCCCAGGCGATCGTCGGCTGCCTCGTCGCGGCGTCGATCTCGGCCGACATCTTTCCGGTCTTCACCCAGGAATGGCCGCTGTTTCTCGGCGTCGTGGTGGCGACCGTCACGGCCTCCAGCCTGCTCGGCTGGCTGATCAGCCGCTGGCGCATCCTGCCCGGCACCACCGCCGTCTGGGGCTCCTCGCCGGGCGCGGCCACCGCCATGGTGCTGATGGCGGGAGCCTTCGGCGCCGACCAGCGTCTTGTCGCCTTCATGCAATATCTGCGCGTCATCTTCGTCTCGATGACTGCGGCACTGGTTGCCAAGATGTGGGTCGACACATCGGGCGTCAAAATCCCCGCCATCATCTGGTTTCCGCCGATCGATGCCCAAGCCTTCGCCGCCACCATCGGCATCGCGCTTGTCGGCGGCCTGCTGGGGAAGCTGCTGAGGCTGCCCTCGCCCTTCTTCCTTGGCACCTTCATCTTCGGCGCCGTCGTCCATCTCGGCTTTGGCGTGGAGATGCAATTGCCGCCATGGCTGCTGGCCGTCAGCTACGCGATGGTCGGCTGGTCGATTGGATTGAACTTCACCAGGGCGATCTTGCGCCATGCGGCACGCGCACTGCCGCAGATCGTCGCCTCGATCGTGGCGCTGATCGCTTTTTGCGGTGGCCTTGCCTTCATGATCAGCCATCTCCTGGGCATCGATCCGCTGACCGCCTATCTGGCGACCAGCCCCGGCGGCATGGACAGCATCGCCATCATCGCCGCCGCCGCGCAGAACGTCGACATCTCCTTCGTCATGGCGCTGCAGTCGGCACGCTTCCTGATTGTGCTGCTGGTCGGCCCGAGCGTGGCGCGCCTGGTGGCGAGAAGCGTCAGGCAATAGGCAAGGCCGCCGCTAGAGCCGTCACACGTGGTGGATTGTTCCTCACTGCCTTCATCCTTGCCCCGCGCTTCCCGGCGCCAGTAGGGCCTAAGTTCTTGCCCCCACGGCAAGGCGCTCGGGAAGGAAATCGACGAACACGCGCACCTTCGGCGACAAATGGCGATTGGAGGGCCAAAGCATCCGGAACTGGCCACGGCCGTCGACATGATCGTCGAGGACGGTGCGCAGCCTGTCTTCGTGCAGCGCCTCGCGCACCAGGAAATCCGGCATGCAGGCGATGCCGAGGCCGGCGAGTGTGGCGCCTTTCAAGGCTTCCATATTGTTGCAGGTCAGCATCGAGCGGATCTGCGGTTCAGCACTTCCGGTAGTGAATGGCCACTCCAGCAGCCTGCCGCTGTTGAGGAAGCGGAAGTTTATGCCGAAATGCCTGATGAGATCCGCCGGCACGCCGGGGGTGCCATGGCGGTCGAGGTAGGAGGGCGCCGCGCACAGCAGCATGCGAAAGGGCGCAACGGGTCTCGACACCAGGCGTGAATCGGGCAGCTCGCCGCTTCGGATCGCGACATCGATGCCCTCGTCGATGACGTCGACGATGCGATCGTTGAAATCGATGTCGAGCTCGATCTCGGGATAGCGGGCCATGAACTCCGACAGCACCGGCAGCAGCAAATGATAGGTGACGATCGGGGTCGAAACGCGCAGCCGGCCATGCGGGGTCTCCCGTGTCCGCGACAGCATCGCCTCGGCATCGTCGATGTCGTCGAGGATGCGCCGCACCCGCTCGTTGAACAGTCTGCCCTCTTCCGTCAGGCCGATGCGCCGCGTGCTGCGCTGCAGGAGCCGCACACCAAGCTCCTGTTCGAGCCTTGCGACGCTCTTGCCTACGGCGGAAGCCGAGATGCCGAGCGCCCGGCCGGCAGCGATGAAACTGCCGAGTTCGGCGGTACGGGCAAAGGCTATGAGGCCGCTGAGGCGATCCATCGCATCTTTCCATTCGAGCGTTTCAGTCCGGCATATCAGGAGATATAGTACCATTTTTCCTGAAATGCTGCCGACCTATCTTGTCATTGCGACCGGCTCCGCAACCGCGCGGCCTACCGCAATGCTGCTTCAGATAGGAAAATCCATGACCTTGAAGTCCACAACCGGCTCTGCCGAGAGATGGCTCGTGCTCTTGTCGGTATGCCTTGCCGCGATGACAATGCCCTTGACCTTCACCGGCCCGGCCGTCGCACTCTCCCGCATCGCGGCCGATCTTGGCGGCAGCCCGGTCGAACTCAACTGGGTGACCAATGCCTTCATGCTGACCTTCGGCGCGACCCTGATGGCATCAGGCGCATTGGCCGACAACCACGGCCGCAAGCGCATCTTCCTCGCCGGCCTCTGCCTCTATGTCCTCGCCTCACTCGGCGCGATGCTCGCGCCTGACATCGTCTGGTTCGACATCCTTAGGGCCGTGCAAGGGATCGGCAGCGCCGCCGCCTTTGCCGGTGGTGCGTCGGCGCTCGCCCAGGAATTCGAAGGGCCGTTGCGGCTGCGTGCCTTCAGCTTCCTCGGCACCAGTTTCGGCATCGGCCTCGCCTTCGGCCCGATCGCCTCCGGCCTGCTCATCTCTGCATTCGGCTGGCGGTCGATCTTTCTGCTTGTCGCGGCACTCGCGGTTGCCTCGGCAACCCTCGGCCAGCGCACCATCAAGGACTCGCGCGATCCGGATGCGACGGGCGTCGACTGGGCGGGAGCCGGCACCTTCACGATCGCGCTCGCGTCGCTGACCTATGGCGTGCTCCAGGCGCCGCAGAGCGGTTGGGCCAATCCCCTTGTCGTTACGCTTCTCGGCACGGCCGCCCTCTTCTTTGTTGCTTTCGTCGTCGTTGAGCGGCGCGCACGGAGGCCGATGCTCGATCTCACGCTGTTTGCATATCCCCGCTTCGTCGGCGTCCAGTTCCTGGCGGCGGCACCCGCCTATGGCTTCGTCGTCCTGCTCGTGCTGTTGCCGATCCGTTTCATTGGCATCGAGGGCATGAACGAGATCAAGGCTGGGCAATTGATGATCTGCCTCTCGGTCCCACTGCTGATCCTGCCGATGCTCGCCGGCCAGTTGGCGCGCTGGATCGCGCCGGCCACGATCTGCGGCGTCGGCCTTCTCATCACCGCCGCCGGGCTTGTCTGGCTAAGCCTGACACCGCCGGTCGACAGTGCGCTGGTGGCGCCGCTGATGCTGATCGGCGTCGGCATCGCCCTGCCCTGGGGATTGATGGACGGGCTTGCCGTCAGCGTCGTGCCGAGGGAGCGCGCCGGCATGGCGGTCGGCATCTTCAACACCACCCGCGTCGCGTGCGAGGGCGTGGCGCTCGCGATCGTCATGGCGACCCTGTCGGGCTTCACCGCCACGCAGCTTGCCGCACAGGGAATGACATCTTCAACGGCTGCAGCGCAGTTGCTGGTGACCGGCAATCTCGGTGCAACGGCGCAACATTTGCCGCAAGCCGGAGCCGCTGTTCTTGTCCAGGCCTACGAGACGGCGTTCGACAGGCTGCTGATCGTGTTGGCGGCAATCACCGTCATGACCGCCATCGTCGTCTTCCTTGGCCTGCGTCGCGGAGCGGCTTCGGAACATGAGGCCAATGCTCTGCCGGCATGCCAGGAAGGATAGTCAGGCGATGACGAGACTCGCTATGCGATCGCCGTCCAGCGTGAAGCTCATGTCGCCCTCCCCGTTGAAGCCGTTGCCTGTGACGGCGATACGGACGCGGTAGCTGCCTTCCGCAGACGTGATGCGGACGATGCGAAGCTGGGATTTCACGCCGATATTGTCCGACTGGTTCCAGCGCGCGATCTGCTCGCGGCCGTGGAAGGACC
Organism: Mesorhizobium sp. M7D.F.Ca.US.004.03.1.1; assembly: GCF_003998635.1. Taxonomy (NCBI): domain Bacteria; kingdom Pseudomonadati; phylum Pseudomonadota; class Alphaproteobacteria; order Hyphomicrobiales; family Phyllobacteriaceae; genus Mesorhizobium; species Mesorhizobium sp. M7D.F.Ca.US.004.03.1.1. The sequence goes on along the minus strand of NZ_RZQG01000050.1, from coordinate 3,177 downwards.
GTCCCCAGTCGGTCAGGGATGCGTCGGCGGTAAACGTGTCGAGAAAGGCTTGCGTGTCGCCGGCGTTGGTGGCCTCGACAAAATGGCGGATCGGGTTGGGTGTGGTCATTCCTCTGTGCCCCAAGGTGCGTTGAGATTCAGGTCAGGCTGAGTCGAAAATGGTTGATACCGAGAACCGGAGCGGAGCGTACTTGAGTACGTGAGCACCGGAAGCGCAGGTATCAGCCATTTGCAGGCCAGCCTCACCTGAATATCAATGCACCTCAGTCTAGCCTGAGCATCAGATCCTCATCCAGCCAGCGGCCGAAGAAATAGACCAGTTGCTTGTGCCACCACGGCCAGTCGTGGCTGACGTCGCCGCCCCAATAATCGACCCAGGCGGGAATGGACTTGTCACGCAGGATCTGTTCCAGTTTTCGCGTCTCGACCAGCATCCGCTCCTCCCAGGCGCCCTGCCCGCAGCAGAAGATCAGCCTGAGCGCCTTCAGCCGGGCCAGCAGTTTGGGGTCCACGATGCCGGGCAGATAGTCGAGCGGCGAGTTGTAGAAAATGTCGCCTTCAAGCGCCTTGCCGAAAAAGTCGCGGGCCGAATAGACGCCCGATAGCGCGATGACGCCGCAGGCGAGTTCGGGAAAGCGGAAGACGAAATTCGACGAGTGGTAGCCGCCCATCGAGCAGCCCGAGAACAACGGCTTTAGCTGGCGCCCGCCATTGGCTGCTGCTGCCGTGGACAGGAACTCCGGCAGCGCCTCCTCGCGCACATAGCGGAAATAGGCCTCGTGACGGGCGATGCGATGGGCGGCGTCGGCATGCTTGTCGAAGAAGGATTCCGAATCGACGCCGTCGACCGTGAACAACTGGATGCGGCCGGTGTCGATGAATTCGGCGAGTGCGCCCACCCCGCCGGAATCTTCGAACTGGTAGAACCGCCCCTGCGAGGTCGGGAACACCACCACCGGCCGGCCGGCATGGCCGTAGCGCTTGTATTCCATGTCGCGGCCGAGCTTGCCCGAGAAACTCTTGTGATAGGAAATGTCCATCGCCTCACGCCTTTTCCGCGTGGATATAGGCGACCGCCTCGCGCAGCGCTGCTTCGTCCTTCGAGCGCATCTGGTAGGCGTAATTTCCCATGGCGCGGCTGAAAACCTCTTCGATGGCCTGATGGTGGACGATCTTGTCGCGGTGCGCCGCTAGCACGTCCTCATGGCTGTGCAAATAGTGGAGGCGCCGCTTGCGGCTGGCATAGGCGGTGAAATATTTGCCCTCGTAGGGGCCGCCGGCGGCATCCCTGACCACCATGTCGGCCCATGCCGCGTAGACGTCGATGTCGAACGTGTAGTTAATGGCATCGGTCATCCAGGCGCCTGGCGGGCGCATGTTGACTTCCAGCGCGATGACGCGGTCGTCCTTGGTCTCGAACAATTCGATGTGGAAGAAGCGCTCGCGCACGTCGAACGCTTTCAGGATCTTGCGGCCGGCCTCCTCGACCGCCGGGCTGATCCTGGGAAAGCAGGTGTAGCTCATGTGGCGGTCCTTGTTGACCACCTCCATGACGCTCTGGTCGTAGCGGTGGCTGGCCGCCAGCACCACCTCGCCGTCGCGGTTGACCAGCCCATCAAAGGTCACCACCAGCCCCTCGATGAACTGCTCCATGACGAAGGTCACGTCCTCGGGCTTGTCCCGGAAGAACTGGTCCAGCTCTGTGGCGTTGGAGATCTTGAAAGTATTCGAGGCGCCCGAACCGCTGTCGGGCTTGACCACGACGGGATAGCCGACGCGGCGGATGAAGGTCATGGCCCCGGCGCGGTCGGAGCATTTGCGCTGTGCGATGGTGTCGACGCCGCTCTTGCGGAAGAAGGCGCGCATGCGGCTCTTGCGCTTCAGATTCTTCACGAAATCGAGCTTGGTGCCGTAGATGTTGAAGTCGGTGCGGATGTTGGCTTCCAGCTCCAGCCAGTGCTCGTTGAGCGATTCAAAGCGGTCGATGCGGCCCCATTTGTGGATGAAATGCCCCATCGCCCGGAACACCGGATCGTAGTCCTCCATGTCGGCGACGCGATAATATTCCGAAAGGGCTGCTTTCAGCTTGGCGTCGAGCGCCTCATAGGGTGCGTCGCCGATACCCAGCACCCTGGCCCCGGCCTTCTTCAAACGATCGCAGAAATCCGCGCCATTGGCGGGAAAATGCGGCGAGAAGAACACGAAATTCATGGACGACTCCCTCCCGGCGACGGGACATCGCAACCCCGTCGATGCCCAAGTCTGGCGCATTTGCAGCGCCTGGGGAAGAGCACCCACGTTCGGATAATATCCGACGGATCACGGCCCGCCCTGTGGCCTCACTTGCCTCTCACAAGCCGCTCCTGTATGAGAACCGCCATGAACACGCGCGCCACCAACGCTTCCCGTCCGACCGGTTTTTCCGGCGAGACCGTGCGCGCGCTGGCTTCGACCCTGCTTCTTCTCGGCCTTATCGGCGATCGCCGGGTTCGCTGAAGGAGCGCCCGGCGGTCGAACCGCCGCGCAAGCGCATGCTCCTTGCCAAGTCACATCACGCGAACGAAATTCTGGTAAAGGCGCCGCTCGCCATCAATCCACCTGAAGGTGGACCCATGAGCCGCCGGGAGAAACGACGATGAACGCACGAGAAGAGACCCGCTCCGATGCCGCGGTAGCCGGCAAGGATGCAGCCCGGGGCATGCCCGACGCGGCCCGCAAATATCAGCCCTATCCCACCGTTGGCCTCACCGACCGCACCTGGCCCTCGAAGGTCATCGACAAGGCGCCGATCTGGTGCTCGGTCGACCTGCGCGACGGCAACCAGGCGCTGATCGATCCGATGGGCCACGAGCGCAAGGCGCGCATGTTCGGCCTGCTGCTCGACATGGGCTTCAAGGAGATCGAGATCGGCTTCCCCTCGGCCTCGCAGACCGATTTCGACTTTGCCCGCTGGTGCATCGAGGAAGGCAACGTACCTGCCGATGTCTCGCTGCAAGTGTTGGTGCAGTGCCGGCCGGAGCTGATCACCCGCACCTTCGAGGCACTCAAGGGCGCCACCAACCCGATCGTCCATTTCTACAATTCGACCAGCGAATTGCAGCGCCGCGTCGTCTTCGAAAAGGACGTCGGCGGCATCAAGCGCATCGCCACCGACGCGGCCAAGATGATCTCCGACAT
>NZ_RZQG01000509.1:0-4374 GCF_003998635.1 Mesorhizobium sp. M7D.F.Ca.US.004.03.1.1 | reverse complement strand
GCTCTACATGCTCCTGGTTGATGGCGACGCGGATCACGTCGGGATATTGCAGCGCATGCTCGTATTCCTCGCCGCGCGATTTCAGCCAGCGCAGGAGATCGGCGACCGTCTCGACGCCAGCAGGCAGGTCGACGTCTTCCTCAGGCATGCCGATGCGTTCGCGCACCCAGGCAAAATAGATGAGCCGGGTCGTCATCTCATTCGTCCATGATGTGCTTGAGGCCGGCGCGGAAATAATCGTAGCCGGTGTAGAGCGTGACCAGGGCCGCGATCCACAGCAGCACCAGCCCGGTCTGGGTGGTCAGCGGGAAGATCTTGTCGCCGGCAGGCCCGGCCAGCAGGAAGGCGATGGCGACCATCTGGATCGCTGTCTTCCATTTTGCCAGTTGCGTCACCGGCACCGAGACCTTGAGCGCCGCCAGATATTCACGCAGGCCCGAGACGAGGATTTCGCGGCACAGGATGATGATCGCCGCCCACAGCGACCAGCCGGCGATGCCGGCATGACGGTCGGTGTCTGCGGCCAGCAGCAGCAGGCAGGTGGCGACCAGCAGCTTGTCGGCGATCGGGTCAAGCATCTTGCCGATGTTGGAGGTCTGCTGCCAGGCGCGCGCGAGGTAGCCATCCAGATAATCGGTGATCGAGGCGAGCAGGAAGATGATCAGCGCCGACCAGCGAGCGAAGTCGCTCGACTTGAGATGTCCTTCGAGAAAAAAGCACAGCACGACCAGCGGCACCGCGACGATGCGAGCGTAGGTGAGCATATTGGGCAGGTTGAACGCGCGCTTGGCCATATCTAGGGAACTCTTTCTGCCTGCCTACTCAAATCAGAAGCGAATGTGGGGGGTCAACAGGCTAGAATCGATTGGCCAGCCGAAAATACCCGAATCCGTCAGCTCTCATGAAAATGATTGTAGACCAGTTTGGCGACCTGTTCGGAAATGCCGTCGACCTTCCTCAGATCCTCGATGGCCGCGCGGCTGACCGCCTTGGCGGTTCCGAATGCAAGCAGCAGTGCGCGCTTGCGGCCGGGACCGATACCGCTGATCTCGTCGAGCGGGCTCTTGACCATCTCCTTCTTGCGCCGCGCACGGTGCGAGCCAATGGCGAAACGGTGGACCTCGTCGCGCAGACGCTGGACGAAATAGAGCACGGGATCGCGGACCGGCAGAGAAAATGAGTCCCTGCCCCTAACGAAGAAGCGCTCGCGGCCGGCATCGCGGTCCTGGCCCTTGGCGATGCCGATCGCCACCACCCGGTCCTCGATACCGAGATCCGAGAGGATCTTGCGCACCGCCGTCATCTGACCCTGGCCACCGTCGATCAGGATGACGTCGGGCCAGGCCGGGAAGCTGCCGGAGATATCGTCTTCGATATCATCGCCCGCTTCGGCTGCCATCGCCTCGCCTGCCGCCGCATCGCCGGCAACGGCAACATCGCCATGCTCCTTGAGCAGCCGCGAAAACCGCCGCTCCATCACCTCGCGCATCATGCCGAAATCGTCGCCAGGCGTGATCTCGGTCGAGCGGATGTTGAATTTTCTGTACTGGTTTTTGACAAAGCCTTCCGGCCCGGCGACGACCATCGCGCCGACCGCATTGGTGCCCATGATGTGCGAGTTATCATAGACCTCTATGCGCACCGGCGGCTTCGCCAGGCCGAAGGTCTCGGCAAAGCCGGCAAGCAGGCGTCCTTGGGTGGAGGTCTCGGCCAACCGGCGTCCGAGCGCCTCGCGGGCATTCTGCAGGGCGTTGTCGGTCAGGTCCTTCTTCTCGCCACGCTGCGGCACAGAGATCGCGACCTTGCGGCCGGCGCGGGTGGAGAGCGCCTCGGCCAGCAGTTCCTGATCCTCGACGCCATGCGACAGAAGAACGGTCCGCGGCGTCGGCTTGTCGTCATAGAACTGCGCCAGGAACGAACCCAACACCTCGGCTGCTTCCAACGCCGGATCGGCCTTGGGGAAATAAGCACGGTTGCCCCAGTTCTGGCCGGTGCGAAAGAAGAACACCTGGATACAGACCTGGCCGCCCTCCTGGTGGATGGCAAAAACATCAGCCTCGTCGACGGTCGCCGGATTGATGCCCTGGTGGCTCTGCACATGCGACAGGGCCGCAAGCCGATCGCGATAGATCGCGGCCCGCTCGAAATCGAGAGCTTCCGACGCTTGCTGCATCGCGGCCGAGATTTCCGTCTTCACCTTCTGGCTGCGGCCGGACAGAAAGTCCTTCGCCTCGCCGACCAGCTCAGCATAGTCCTGGTGCGAGACCTCTCCGGTGCAGGGGCCGGCGCAGCGCTTGATCTGATAAAGCAGGCACGGCCGCGTGCGGTTCTCGTAAAAAGAGTTGGTGCAACTGCGCAGCAGGAAGGCGCGTTGCAGCGAATTTATGGTGCGGCCGACGGCGCCGGCCGAAGCGAAGGGGCCGAAATAATCGCCTTTGCGCGAGCGTGCGCCGCGATGCTTGTAGATGCCGGGTGAAACATGGTCGCCGGTCAAAAGAATATAGGGAAACGACTTGTCGTCGCGCATCAGCACATTGAATCGCGGCCGCAAGCGCTTGATAAGATTGGCTTCGAGCAGCAGCGCTTCGATCTCGGTGCGGGTGACGACGAACTCCATCGTCGACGTCTCGCGCACCATGCGGCCGATGCGGGTGGTGTGGAAGCGGCCTTGCGCATAGTTGGTGACGCGCTTCTTCAGGCTGCGCGCCTTGCCGACATAGAGCACATCGCCGGCGGCGTTCATCATGCGGTAGACGCCGGGCGCGTTGGGCAGCCGCTTGACCAGCGTCTGGATCACCTCGGCGCCGACCATCCCTTCGGCATCGCCCGCGTGCGGCGTCCAGTCGATAGCGGTGAAGGCGACATCGGGACCGGCTGGTTCGACGATCTCCTCGACCGCCTCGTCCTCGAGGTCGATATCGGGGGGCAGATCGTCGGCGCCGCCGCGCGGCTTGTTTTTGTGGTCTACAGGACTCATTCCGTCATGCCTGTCACATCGGGCGTCTGCCACGCAAGATGCTGGCCACCATCAAGCGCAATCATCTGGCCGGTGACTGAGCGTGCTTCCCAGAGATAGCGGATCGTGGCGCCGAATTCCGACAATTCCGGGCCACGCTTGAGGATCAAGCCATCGACTTGGGCGGCAAAATCGCTGTCGTCCTGGCGCGCGTTCTTCAAGGTAGGTCCCGGGCCGATGGCATTGACGCGGATGCGAGGGCCGAGCGATTGCGCCATCATCTGGGTGGCCGTCCACAAAGTCGACTTGGACAGCGCGTAGGAGAAATAGCGCGGCGTCGGCCGCCAGACGCGCTGATCGATCATATTGACGATCAGGCCCACCTGCCCTTCCGGCAACGCGCGGGCGAAATTCTGCGCCAGCAGCGCCGGCGCCTTCACATGAACGGCAAAGTGCCGATCCCAGGCCCGCCAGTCGAAATCCAGAACCGAATCGTCCTCGAACAGCGACGCATTGTTGACCAGCAGCGAGAGCGGTCCGAGCGCTGCTTGCGCCTGGCCGACGAGGTCGCCGACGGCATCCATATCGGTCAGGTCGGCGGCGATCACGGCGGCGCGGCCGCCGCCGGCGTTGATTGCGGCAGCCAACGCGTCGGCCTCCACACGCGAGCGGTTGCAATGGATGGCGACGGCAAAACCGTGAGCGGCGAGATCGTCAACGATTGCCCGACCGATCCGCTTGGCCCCGCCCGTCACCAGCGCCGTGGCTATGCTCATATGGTGTCAATCCTCAATTTCAGCCCGAAAACACGATGCCGGCGAAATATGGCCGGGCAGGCGTTAAATGGCGTTCGCACCTTGGGCAGCATTGTGGCGAAACAGCCTTTTCGGCGTCCCGACTCGCCTTTGACTCCAAACCGTCCGAGCGGAATATAGGATGCTGGACTCCTTGCACCAAGCGGTGTGCAGTGCAGCATGGAACGGCTCCTGCCATTTCGCTGTTGCGAAGATGCAACGTCAAGGTTCCGCCTCATTCGCGCCGGGGAATGACCCAAGTTCAGGTTCGCTTCAGCCGCATTTTGACACGACATTTGGAACCGACGAACGCCAGATCCGTTTCACCCCCCGGACGGGTAGATGGCGATCGTGAGAAACAAGCCTGTGTCCTGTGGCTTAAGGAGTAAAGAACAATGCAAGCCAATCTCAAATTCGCACGGCCGCTGGCCGTGGCGCTCGGGCTCTTCGCCCTCAGCGGAACTGCCTATGCCGCAGACGTCGTCCAGGAAGAGCCGCCGGCACCCGCGCCGATCGCTGAACTTCCGGTCGCTTCGTGGGCCGGCCCCTATGCCGGTCTCAACGTCGGCTATGGCTTCAGCGGCCATACCAAGGAAAAGGATCTGGGTGTTGACAATGTTGATG
>NZ_RZQG01000508.1:0-4394 GCF_003998635.1 Mesorhizobium sp. M7D.F.Ca.US.004.03.1.1 | reverse complement strand
CATCCGCCTTGGCCAGTTCATCGCGCCCGACATGGTCGCTGTGCGGCTGACGCCGTCGTTCGTTCGTGATCGTCGGCAGCCCAGACTATCTCGAGCACCACGGCCACCCCGAGCGTGTCGAGGACTTGCGCCACCACGCCTGCTTGCGCTTGCGCCGCTCAAACGGCGCCATCGCGCCCTGGTCCTTCGTCGACGGCAACGGGGAGATCGAAGCGATGGTCTCAGGCCCGCTGATCGCGCACGACTATCCGACATTGCTCGGGGCCGCGATGCAGGGCATTGGGCTGGCACAGGTGCCGCGACCCGTCGCCGAAGGTCCGATAGCCCAGGGAAAACTCAAATCGGTGCTCGACGGCGTCGCCGCCACGACACCGGGCGTCTTCCTCTATCATCCCGGCAAACGCCAAATCCTGCCGAAGCTGCGCGCCTTTATCGACCACCTCAAATCCGCGGTCTGAGGTAACGAAGGATGCCGCCCCCTTGGCGCTTCGCTTGCACCAAAGCTCTCATGGTATAAATATCAGAAATACATAAGTAAAAAATACTACAAGATGGACCATTCCGGTCAAGAACGTCGTTCTTTCAGTACTGAAGCTTACATTGCATATGAAAAGCGCCAAGACCAAAAGGACCGCATCAGCAGCCGGCAGCCCCAGGGTCAGTCCTCTCCCCGTCAGCAGGCTGGCGGCTGCGACTCCCGGTATGGTCAGGCCGATCGTGGCGCAAGCCGAACCCATCGCGACATTCAAGCCGCGCTGCAGCTCGTTGTTGAGTGAAGCGCGCACCGCCGAAATGGCCTCCGGCATCAACACCAGCCCCGCGATCATTGCCCCCACAATGCTGTCAGCCTGGGTCACCTGGTAGGCAACGAGCGTATCTTCGACGCTTGCCGCGACCTGCTCGGCGAGCATGACAATTCCGATCAGGCCGACCATCAGCAACAGAGCGCTGGCAGAGACGTTCTCGTGAGGGGCAGCGCGCACCGAAACGCCGTGTGGTTGTCCCTGGATAAAGTCTTCCCGGTGCCGGACGGTCTGCGCGAACACGAAGCTTGCATAGAGCAGCACTGAAAGGACGCTGACGAAACCAAGTTGGGCTGCCGAAAACGTGCCGGGATCCGTGGTCTGGGTGTAGGTCGGCAGAATAAGCGTCATGACGGTCAGCGCGATCAGAACCGCCAGATAGGCACTGGTCCCTTGCCGCACGATGGCCTGCTTGCGATGACGCCAGCCGCCAAGCGCGAGACACATGCCGACAACGCCGGTGGATGCGATCATCACCGTCGAGAAGACGGACTCCCGTGCCAGCGTCGGGTTGTTCTCTCCATGCAGCATCATGGAAACAATGATCGACACTTCGATCGCCGTGACGGCAAACGTCAGCACCAGCGTGCCGTACGGCTCCCCTACCCGCCGAGCTACCGCCTCGGCGTGGTCGAGCACGACGAAAATGGTGACGAACATGATCGCACTCGAAAGCGCTCCGACAAGGACTCTGGTGCTCGGCGAACCTACGTCTACCGACAGCCCGCTGGCTCTGACGGCGACAGCCATCACCAAGGCGGCCAGCGGCATCGCATAAGAAGTCACCGATCGTCCGAAACCGCTCATGCAAGCCCCTGTGCGTTTCTGCGAACCTTGGCTGCATTCGCGCACCGACAGATCAAAGCGTTCACCCGTTCAGGCCGTCTTCTGCGCCACCAGTCCCAGCTCTTCCACCATCGCCTGACGCATCAGGAATTTCTGCGGCTTGCCGGTCACCGTCATCGGCAATTCGGTGCGGAAGCGGATGTGGCGCGGGACCTTATAGTGGGCGATCTGGCCGGCGCAGAGAGCCTTGATCTCCTGCTCAGTGGCGATCTGGCCGGGCTTGAGCACGATCCAGGCGCAGAGTTCCTCGCCATATTTGGCGTCGGGAATGCCGAACACCTGCACCTCTCTGACCTTGGGATGGCGGTAGAGGAATTCCTCGACTTCGCGCGGATAGACGTTCTCGCCGCCGCGGATGACCATGTCCTTGACCCGGCCGACAATGTTGCAATAGCCCTCGGCATCGATGGTGGCGAGGTCGCCGGTGTGCATCCAGCCGTCGGTATCGATCGCCTCGCGGGTCTTCTCCTCGTCGTCCCAATAGCCCTTCATCACCGAATAGCCGCGCGTGCAAAGCTCGCCCGGCGCGCCGACGGCGACGGTGGCGCCATCGGCGTCGACCGCCTTGACCTCGACATGAGGGTGGATGCGGCCGACGGTCGAGACGCGCTTTTCCAGCGGGTCGTCGACGCCGCTCTGGAATGAGACCGGGCTGGTCTCGGTCATGCCATAGGCGATGGTCACTTCTTCCATATGCATCAGCGACACCACCTTCTTCATCACCTCGATCGGACAGGGTGAGCCGGCCATGATGCCGGTGCGCAGGCTGGAGAGATCGAAGGAATGGAAATCCGGGTGATCGAGGAGCGCCACGAACATGGTCGGCACGCCATAGAGCCCGGTGCAGCGTTCCTGCGCTACAGCCTTCAGCGTCGCGCCGGGATCGAACCCCTCGCCCGGGAATACCATGGTGGCGCCTTTCGACACGCAGCCCATCGTGCCCATCGACATGCCGAAGCAGTGATAGAGCGGCACCGGGATGCAGAGCCGGTCGTCGACGGTCAGCTTGATCGCCGAGGTGACGAAATTGCCGTTGTTGACGATGTTGTTGTGGGTCAGCGTCGCGCCCTTGGGCGCGCCCGTGGTGCCTGAGGTGAACTGGATGTTGATGGCGTCGCCGGGCTTCAGCCCCTCCGAGATGCGGTCGAGGCTGTCATGCTCGTCGCGGCCGGCCATGGCCAGCACGTCGCCGAAATTGAACATGCCGGGCGAGTTCTCGTCGCCCATGCGGATGACGATCTTCAGCGCCGGCAGTTTTTGCGCCTTGAGCTTGCCCGGCGTGGCCTTCGCGATCTCAGGCGCCAGCGCCTCGATCATGCCGAGATAATCCGAGGTCTTGAATTTGGCCGCCGTGACCAGCGCCTTGCAGCCGACCTTGTTCAAGGCGTAGTCGAGCTCGGTCAGCCGATAGGCGGGGTTGATGTTGACCAGGATCAGGCCGATGCGGGCGGTGGCGAATTGCGTCACCAGCCATTCCCAGCGGTTGGGCGACCAGATGCCGACGCGATCGCCCTTTTCGAGGCCAAGCGCCAGGAAGCCGGCGGCCAGCGCGTCGACCGTGTCCGACAGTTCGCTCCAGGTGAAGCGCTTGTCCTGGTCGACGAAGACGGCGGCGTCTTGCGTGGCATATTTGCTGGCTGTGTCGGAAAACAGCGCGGGAATTGTCTTGTTGAGCAGCGGCACCGTGCGCTCGCCTGAGACATGCGCCTTGCCGTCGACGGGTGCCACGAAGGTGCCGCCATTGCGCGCTCCGCGTCCGCGCAAATTGGTGGCGTTCTTCAGCTCGTCGAGATTGACTGGCATCGCTCTCTCCTCCCGGGACTGGCCGAGCCTATCAGCCTGCCGGGATGTAGGAAATCCCGCCGATGGTACTGGGGTCTATGCGGCCGGGGATGCCATCCTGGCGGCAATATCGCGCAGGACCGCTTCATCGGCTGCCACACGTGTCTTGCGCGACGCCACGAGACAGGCCTGCGAGCGCAGGACGAGGCCATCGCCCAGCACCTTGAGATGATTGGCGCGCAGCGTCGAGCCTGACGTGGTGATGTCGACGATGACATCGGCCAGTCCGGCCGCCGGCGCGCCTTCGGTGGCACCTAAGCTCTCGACGATGCGGTAGACTTGGATGCCGTGTTTTTGCGAGAAGAATTGCTGGGTCAATCGCCAGTATTTGGTGGCAATGCGCAGCCGACGGCCATGACGCTGGCGAAAGTCGGCGGCGACGTCGTCGAGATCGGCCATGGTGTCGACGTCGAGCCAGATGTCGGGCACGGCAACCACGACATCGGCATGGCCAAAGCCGAGACGAGCGACGATTTCGGCGCGCGTCTCCCAGTCGGCGAGGTTTTCACGCACCAGGTCCTCGCCGGTGATGCCGAGATCGACGGCGCCCTGGCCGATCTCGCCGGCAATTTCGGAAGCCGACAGGAACACCACTTCGACATTGTCCAGGCCCTCGACGCGGGCGTGGTACTTGCGCTCGTCGCCGGGCAGGCTGACAGCTAACCCGGCCTTGGCCAGCACTTCCAGCGCCTGTTCCTTCAGTCGGCCTTTCGACGGAACCGCCAGCGTGATCATGGCGCCATCTCCCGCAATGCCTCGATGCGGTCGAGCCAGACGGAAAAGCCAACGCCGGGGATCGGCGTTTTCGCGCCGAGCAAGGTTAGCAGCCGGTCATAGCGGCCGCCACCGGCCAGCGGCCGGTCGCCATTGTCGGCCGCGATTTCGAAAACCAGACCGGTGTAG
>NZ_RZQG01000507.1:0-4400 GCF_003998635.1 Mesorhizobium sp. M7D.F.Ca.US.004.03.1.1 | reverse complement strand
AGCGAGAGCTGGTCGAGTAGATCGGCGATCTTCTCGAGCTGATCGCCGGGCTGCAGCACCACACCGAGCCGTTCTCTGGCGGAGCGGCGCACCTCCGGATCGAGATCGAGGAACGCCTGCAGCGGCAGGATGAAGCGGCCGTTGCCGGACAGCGCGTCCGCGCTTTCGGCATGAGCCCACTCGTCCTCGCGAAAACCCGTCGGGGTCCAGAGGCGGATCTCCGGTGTCGTCGGTTCAGTCATCAAAAATTCCTAAAAATTCAAAGAAGCTCATTGTGTGTTGAGGTTCAGGTCAGGCCGCGCCGAAAATGGTGGCTTCCGAGAACCGGAGGGAGCGTACTTGAAGTACGTGAGCACCGGAAGCTGCAGTTCGCAAGCCGGCCTCACCTGTATATCAACATACCCTAAAGGGATGCGTCGGTCAGCGACTTCTCCAGCCCCGACAGGTGAATGCCGCACTCGGTCTTGGCATGACCGGCCCAGCGGCCGCTGCGCGCGTCCTCGCCCGGCTGCACCGGCTGCGTGCACGGGAAGCAGCCGATCGACAGATAGCCATAAGCGACTAGCGGATTTTCGCGCAACGCATGCGCGCGCATATAGTCGGCCTGGTCCGATGTCGTCCAGTGCGCCAGCGGATTGATACGGATGCGCGGGCCGACCGCTTCGAACACCGGAAGTGCTGCCCGGGTCGAGGCCTGGAAGCGCTTGCGGCCGGTGAACCAGGCACGGAAGGGGGCGACGCCACGCGCCAGCGGCTCGACCTTGCGCACGTCGCAGCAGGCGTCGGTGTTGCTTTGATGCAGATTGCCCATCGGATCGATCCGTTCGAGCGCCGCTTCCTCGGGCTTGATCACCCTTATGTTGGTCAGCCCGAAATCGGCGGCAAGCGCGTCGCGATAGCCGAGTGTCTCTTCGAAATGCTTGCCGGTGTCGAGGAAGATGACCGGCAGCGTGCGGTCGATCTTGGCGATCATGTGCAGCAGCACAGCCGAGTCCGCACCGAACGACGACACTGCGGCGATCTCGTCATGGAACAGTTCGCGGGCCGAGCGTTCGATGATCTCGAGCGGGTTCAGATGACCGTAAAGCGCATCGAGCCCCGCCGCCTTGGCGGCGATGCCGTCATCGACATCGGCAATATGGTCAAGCGGCCTTGGCTTCGCCAGCATAGAGCGCCTCCTTGAACGGCGCAGGACCGACTCGGCGGTAGGCGTCGATGAATTTCTCTTGTGGGTCGAGCCGAAGGCCGAGATAAGTCTCGACGATCTGCTCGATGGCGTCGGTGATCTCATCCGATGAGAAGCCGCGGCCGATGATCTCGCCAACCGAGGTGTTCTCGTCGGCCGAGCCGCCCAGCGTCACCTGATAGAGCTCGGAGCCCTTCTTCTCGACGCCGAGGATGCCGATATGGCCGACATGGTGATGGCCGCAGGCGTTGATGCAGCCGGAGATCTTCAGCTTCAGTTCGCCGATCTCGCGCTGCCGCTCCAGCGAGGCGAAGCGGCGCGATATTTCCTGCGCGATCGGAATCGAGCGCGCCGTGGCCAACGCGCAATAATCGAGGCCAGGGCAGGCGATGATGTCCGATATCAGGTTGGAATTGGCCGTCGCCAGGCCGATGCCGACCAGCGCATCATAGACCGCCTTGAGGTCGGCGCGCGCCACATGCGGCAGGATCAGGTTCTGCTCATGGCTGACGCGCAGCTCGTCAAAGGCATATGTCTCGGCGATGTCAGCGACCGCTTCCATCTGGCTGTCCGAGGCGTCGCCCGGCACCTCGCCAATGCCCTTGAGCGAGATCGTCACTGCCGCGTAGTCGGGATGGCGGTGCGTCACCACATTCTGGTCGAGCCACTCCGAGAACCCCTTGGAATCCAGCCGCGCCAGCTTGACCGCCTGGTCGCCCTCCGGCCGCTCGGTCAGCGCCGGTGGTGCGAAATAGGCCTCGATGGCGCGGATATCGGCTTCCGGCAGCTTCAACTCCGCGTCCTTCAATTCCTGCCACTCGGCTTCGACCTGGCGGGTGATTTCCTCGACGCCGGTCTCGTGGACGAGGATCTTGATACGCGCCTTGTACTTGTTGTCGCGGCGGCCATAGAGGTTGTAAACGCGCAGGATCGCCGTGCAGTAGGACAAGAGGTCGGCTTCCGGCAGGAAGTCGCGGATCTTGCGGGCGACCATCGGCGTGCGGCCCTGGCCGCCGCCGATATAGACGGCGAAGCCGAGTTCGCCGGCGGCGTTCTTCTTCAGGTGCAGGCCGATGTCGTGGGTCTGGATGGCGGCGCGGTCGCGCTCGGCACCCGTCACCGCGATCTTGAACTTGCGCGGCAGGAACGAGAATTCCGGATGCACCGACGACCACTGGCGCAGGATTTCCGCATAGGGGCGCGGATCGGCGACCTCATCGGCGGCGGCACCGGCGAAATGGTCGGCGGTGACATTGCGGATGCAATTGCCGCTGGTCTGGATGGCGTGCATCTCGACGCTTGCCAGATCGGCCAGGATCGCCGGAATGTCCGACAGCGCCGGCCAGTTGAACTGGATGTTCTGGCGCGTGGTGAAATGGCCGTAGCCCTTGTCGTATTTGCGGGCGATGTGGCCCAGCATGCGCAACTGCTTGCCGTTCAGCGTGCCATAGGGCACCGCGATGCGCAGCATGTAGGCGTGCAGCTGAAGGTAGACGCCGTTCATCAGCCTCAGCGGCCGGAACTGGTCCTCGGTGATCTCGCCGGCAAGGCGGCGCTGGACCTGGTCGCTGAACTCGGCGACGCGGGCCTGGACAAAATCGTGGTCGAACTCATCGTAACGGTACATGCTTCGTCTTTCAGGGCGCGTCCGCCCATGCCTGGTGTCTTGGTTATGCTGCCCAAGTTGACTGCTTGCCAGCCTGCTTGCCGAGATCGTTGCGGATGGTCGGGCCCGCGGCGCGGATTTTCTCGCGCAACCGCACCGGCTCGACGACGCCGTTGACGACGTCCGCATCGATCAAATTGACGTCGACCACTTCGTTGGCGGCGTAGGCCTTGGCGCCGATCGCCTCGAGCCTATCCTCGGCTGCCTTGTCATGGGCGAGGTCGGCATGGTCCACCGTCTCGGCCCAGCCCCCATCGGCATACCAGACGGCAATGCCGTCGGTCAGGCGGTTGGCGGTCAGTATCTTCATTGCTGAACTCCTTCGGCGACCGAACTGGACGCGCCTTCATGCCTGTGTGCCGCGAGCGGCTCGGACCGTTCAAAGTTGGCGCCGGCGACCGCATCGCCGATGATGGTCATGACCGGACCGGAAAGATCGGCGCGCGCTTCCAGCGACGGCAGGTCGGCAAGCGTACCGTGGAAGCGGCGCCGGTTGGCAAGGCTGGCATTCTCGACCACGGCCACCGCCGTATCCGGCGACAGCCCGGCCTCGATCAGCCGGCCGGCAACCTCGGCCGCCACCGAGCGGCCCATATAGACGGCGACGGTGGCGCCCGAAATAGCGAGCTTGGCCCAGTCGGGCAGCGAATTGCCCTTGAGGTCGTGGCCCGTGGTGAACACCATCGACGAGGAAACACCTCGCAAGGTCAGCGGCAGTTCAAAATCGGCGGCGGCGGCAAAAGCCGCGGTGACGCCCGGAACCACCTCATAGGCGATGCCGGCATCGCGCAGTGCCGCCATCTCTTCGCCGGCCCGGCCGAACACCAGCGGATCGCCCGACTTCAGCCGCACGACACGCTTGCCTTCACGGCCAAGCTCGACCAGCAACGCATTGATCTCGGCCTGGCTCTTGGTGTGGCAGCCCTTGCGCTTGCCGACCGGCAGGCGCTCAGCATCGCGGCGACCCATGGCAACGACCGCCTCCGGCACCAGCGCATCATGGACGATGACATCGGCTTCCATCAGCAAACGATGGGCACGCAAGGTCAAAAGATCCTCGGCCCCAGGGCCGGCGCCGACCAGGGCGATGTGGCCGCAAGCCGGCACATTCGACAGCAAAAGATCGACGGCGGCATCATGCGCCTGCGAAAGCTGGCCGGCTTCAGCCGCGCGGGCAGGAGCGCCAGCGAAGAAATCATTCCAGAAGCGACGGCGGGCACTGCCTCTCGGCAGCAGATTCTCGGCAGCCCCGCGAAACGAAGCGGCAAGAATTGCCAGCGGCCCGAGCGACGGCGACAGCATGCGGTCGATGCGGCCGCGCAGCATCTGGGCAAGCACCGGGCCTGCACCTTCCGTGCCGATGGCGATGGCGACCGGTGCGCGGTTGACCAGCGCCGGGGTGAAGAAATCGCAAAGCTCAGGCCGATCGACGGCATTGGCCGGAATGCTTAAGCGCCGCGCATCCGTGACCACGCGGCGGTCGAGTTCCTCGTCGCCGCTGGCGGCAAACACCATGACCGCGCCTTCGAGCTGCGACGCGTCGTAGGC
>NZ_RZQG01000506.1:0-4439 GCF_003998635.1 Mesorhizobium sp. M7D.F.Ca.US.004.03.1.1 | reverse complement strand
CCAGAATCTCGCCTACGGCCCCAAAATGCGAGGGGCTGCCAAAGCCGAGATCGACCGTCGCGTCGGCGCCATCGCCGAGATGCTGCAGCTGACACCGCTGCTCGACCGCAAGGCCGACCGGCTCTCGGTCAACATCTTGCAGCGGGTAGCGATCGGCCGTTCGGCGATCATGGAGCCGGCGATCTTCCTGCTCGACGAGCCGCTGTCCAATGTCGACGCCGCCTTCCGGGCCGTCATGCGCACCGAACTGAAGCAGTTGCAGCGCCAGTTTCGCCAGACCATGGTCTATGTCACCCACGACCAGCTCGAGGCGATGACCATGGCCGACCGCATCGCGGTCATGGACCATGGCGTGCTGCAGCAGGTCGGCACGCCGCTCGAGGTCTACAACGACCCGGCCAATGTCTTCGTCGCCCGCTTCATCGGCGCGCCGGGCATGAACCTGCTCAAGGGCAGGCCGGCGGAGAGCGATCGTGGGCTGGTCGTCGATCTCGGGCCCTTGGGTATCACGCCGCCGCTGCCGGACGCACTCGCGGCCGCCTTGCGCGGCGCGCGCGGCGAGGTGCTTTACGGATTTCGGCCAGAGCAAGCGACGCTGGTGCAAAATGGGCAAGGCCTCGCCATGCAGGTCACCTTCGTCGAGCGGATCGGCGCGCGCACCATTGTGCATCTCGGGCTGGGTGAGGGCGCTGTGAAAACGGTGTTCGACAATGATGTCGGGCTGGCGATCGGCGACACCGCGATCGTCGCTCCCGCTGCGTCGTCGGTGCGGGTCTTCGACGCCGCTACCGGCCTGGCGATGAAGGCAGGTTGAGATGGCCGATATCGTCTTCCGCAATGTGACCAAGCGCTACGGCGGCACACTCGCCGTCGATGACGCCTCGTTCACGGTCAACGACAATGAGTTCTTCTGCTTCTTCGGTCCGCCGCTGTCGGGCAAGTCGACGATCCTGCGCCTTGTGCTGGGGCTGGAGACACCGGATACCGGAGAAATCCTGATCGGCGGCAGGCCGGTCAACACGGTGTCGCCGGCGGAGCGCAATGTCGCCATGGTGTTCCAGAATCTGGCGCTGTTTCCGCATATGAGCGCGCTCGACAATGTGCGCTTCCCCCTGGTCGAACGGCGGGTCGCCGAGGTCGAGATCAAGAGGCGCGTTGCCGACGTCGCGGCGAAGCTGCATATCGGCCACATCCTGCACAAGCCGCCGGGACAGCTTTCGGGCGGCGAGCGGCAGCGTGTGGCGATTGCGCGTGCGCTTGTGCGCGATCCCAACGCCTATCTGATGGACGATCCGATCTCGGCGCTTGACGCCAGGCTGCGCGAAGAAACGCGCGTCGAACTGAAGCGCATCCAGCGCGAACTCGGCAAGACGCTGATCTATGTCACGCATGACCAGGAAGAGGCGATGTCGGTCGCCGACCGCATCGCCATCCTGGAGGACGGCAGGATCAGGCAGATCGGCGCGCCGGCCGAAATCTATGACCGCCCGGCCAGCACCTATGTGGCGCGGCTGCTCGGCTCGCCGATGATGAACATCCTGAAATCGGTGCGCGGCGAGGGCGGTGTCGAGGCTGCCGAAGGCACGATCCGCATTGCCGACAAGGCTGCTCCCACTGATGCCGTCGAGATCGGACTCAGGCCGGAAGACATCAAGGTCAGACCGTGGCCCATCGAGGGAACAGGGGGCCTAGCCCGCCCGGCGCGGGTGTTCGAGGTCGAGCCGCTTGGCGGCTATACCGTGGTGACGCTCGCTGCCGGGCAGGCGCGGCTGAAGGCATTGCTGCGCGGCCAGCCCGACATCCGGCCGGACGCCTTGGTGGCGATATCCTGCGAGCCGGCCCGCGTGCATTATTTCGGACAGAGCGGGGGAGCGCTGGCACGATGACGGCGGCCGCAAGAAACGAGCTTCGGGAGGATCAGATGGCAAACAAGGGCTTCGAGCCGGACGTGAAGGTCCGCACGAAAGAATACAAGATCGGCTGCGTCGGCGCCGGCATGATCATGGCCGAGTGCCATCTCGCTGCCTACAAGGAAGCTGGCTTCCCAGTGGTGGCGAATGCTTCGCGCACCAGAGCCAGTGCCGAGAAGGTGGCGACGCGCTGGGGCATCCCGACCGTCCACGATACGCCCGAAAAGCTGATCGAGGATACGAATGTCGAGATCATCGACCTTGCCTTTCCGCCGGACCAGCAACCGGCGCTGATCCGCCATGCGCTGAAGCAGAAGCACATCAAGGCAATCCTGGCGCAGAAGCCATTGGCGCTGTCGGTCGAGGAAGCGGTCAAGCTGCGCGACGAGGCGGCGAAGGCCGGCAAGATCCTCTCGGTCAACCAGAACATGCGCTACGACCAGTCGATGCGCGTCTTGAAGCAGATCATGGACAGCGGCGCGCTGGGTGACATCGTCTTCGCGCAGATCGACATGCACGCCATCCCGCACTGGCAGAGCTTCCTCGAGGATTACGACCGGCTGACGCTCGCCAATATGAGCGTGCATCACCTCGACGTGCTGCGCTTCCTGTTCGGCGATCCCGACGAGATCACCACGCTGACGCGCAAGGACCCGCGCACGAAATTCGACCACTCGGACGGCATCACGGTGTCGACGCTGCGGTTCCCGTCCGGCGTGCTCGCCGTGTCGCTGGAGGATGTCTGGTCCGGTCCGCGCCAGGACGGCTACAAGGACGACCAGCACATCAACTGGCGTGTCGACGGCACCAAGGGCGTCGCCAAGGGCAGCATCGGCTGGCCGACGGGCGCTGCCTCGACGCTGACCTATGCCTCGGCCAAGACGACCGGCGGCGAGTGGGTCAGCCCAAGCTGGGACACGATGTGGTTCCCGCATGCCTTTATCGGCGTGATGGAACAGCTCCAGCACGCGGTGAAGACCGGCACGCCTCCGGCGCTGTCGGTCGCCGACAACGTCAAGACGATGGCGCTGGTCGAGGCCGGCTACCGCTCGATCGACGAGGGCCGCACGGTCAAGCTTTCCGAAATCTCGACAACTTCAATCAACTGAATCGCTTACAGGGAGGAATTCACACCATGATGCAGGCAGGTATTTTCACGGGCTATTTCCCGTACGGCCTCGAAGAGACGGCGAAGAAGATCCGCGGGCTCGGTTTCAACACGGTGCAGCTCGACCTACATTTCAAGGATGTCGACCTGTCGGCCGGGCAGATCACCAAGGACAAGGCCAAGAAGGTGCGCGATGTCTTCCGCGACCACAATCTGCCGGTCTGCTGCGTGTCGGGCTACACCAACATCATTCATCCCGACAAGGCCGAGCGCGACAAGCGTGTCGGCTACCTCAAGGAGATCATCCGCAACGCCCGCCATTTCGGCTCGCCTTACGTGATCTCGGAGACCGGCACCTACAACACCGAATCCGACTGGGTGCATCACCCCAAGAACAAGACCGAGGAAGGGTTCGAGGAATGCCGCAAGGTGGTCGCCGACCTCGCCCAGACGGCCTATGACCACGGCGCGGTCTTCCTGCTCGAGACCTATGTCAACAACGTCGTCGGCTCGGTCGAGGAGACTGTGAAGATGTTCGCGCAGGTCGACCATCCCGGCCTCGGCCTGTTGATGGATCCGACCAATTATTTCGAGACGCACAACATCGACAGGATGGACCAGATCCTGAACCAGGTGTTCGACACGCTGACCGACAAGATCAGAATAGCGCACGCCAAGGACGTCAAGCGTTCGGGCGGCGACAAGTCCGAGAAACACGCCGATATTGGCGACGAGGACGCGCTGGAAAGCCATACGTTCCGCGGCGTCGGTGAAATCGAGCTGCCGGCACCGGGCCTCGGTTCGCTGAACTATGACCTCTATCTCCAGCGGCTGGCGGAAAAGCATCCAAATATCCCGGTGATCATCGAGCATCTCTCGGAAGACGACGTGCCGCGTGCCAAGAAATTCCTCGATGGGAAGTTCCGCGCCAACGGTCTGTGACGGTCACTGCGCGCCGTCGATTTGCGGCGGCGCGGCCCAAAAGCAAGGGAAGAAGAAAATGTTGAAATTCGCATTGAAACTGGCGGCCGCCGCAACGCTGCTCGCCGGCGTTTCGTTGAGCGCGCCGGCGTTGGCGCAGGATGGCCAGAAGACCTTCTACCTGCTGTCGCATGGCGGTCCGTCGGATGCATTCTGGCTCGACTGGAATGCCGGCGCCACAAAGGCCTGCGACCAGCTCAAGGTGACCTGCAAGATCTCCTTCAGCGGCGGCGACATGGCAGCGCAGAAGGAGGCCTTCAACTCAGCGCTTGCCGCCAAGCCCGACGGCATCGCCACCACCTCGGCGCAGCCAGGCCTGTGGACCGAGGAGGTCAAGGCGGCCAAGGCAGCCGGCATTCCGATAGTGTTCTTCAACACAGACGATCCGGCGACCGGACGGCAAGCCTATGTTGGCGCAGATCTCAAGGAGGCCGGTGTCA
>NZ_RZQG01000505.1:0-4443 GCF_003998635.1 Mesorhizobium sp. M7D.F.Ca.US.004.03.1.1 | reverse complement strand
GTAGGGAATGAGCGTCAGTTCGAGATCCTTGCTGGCATCGTCGGCGCCGAGCGCCCAGTAGGCACCGGAATCCATCGCGTTGATGGTGAGCGTGATGCCGACCTCGGCGAGATTGGCCTGGGCGATCTGCGCGACCGCCAGCGAGGTCGCGTCGTTGAGGCAGGTGAAGGTGAAGGTCAGCCCCGCCTTGCCGGATTCAGTGAGCAGCGCCCGCGCCTTGGCGACGTCCCTGGTGTAGAGCGGCGCGTCGGCCCAATTGCCGAGCAGGCCGGGCGCTAGCAGCGTCTTGGCGCGCGAGGTGGCGCCGGAATAGGCGCCCTGGATGATGGCATCGACATCGATCGCGAAGCGGATCGCCTGGCGCACCTTGAGGTCGGCAAGATCGCCCTTTTCGACGTTGATGCCGATCCAGGTGTAGTCGATGCCGGGAATGTCGATAACCTTGGTGTCCGGCAGGCCTTTGGCGGTGTCGAGCTGGTCGGCATCGAAGGCGGTGAAGTCGAGTTCCTTGGCTTGATAGGACAGGAAGGAGGTCTTGTGCTCGGGGATGATCTTGCCGGTGATCTCCTCGAAATGCGCCTTGTAGGGTCCCTTGTAGTCGGGATTGGCGGCGAGCACGAACTGCTCCTTCGGGCGCCATTCCTTGAGCACCATCGGGCCGGATCCGATCAGCGTCGTGGCGATCTTGTCGCCCAGTTGTTCGACGGCCTTCTTCGACAGGATCGCGCCTGACGCATCACAGATGCCGATCAGCCAGAGCGCCGCCGATGGATGCTTGAGGATCAGCTTGCCGGTGTATTTGCCGGTCACCTCGACCGATTTCAGCGCTTCCATGTCGTCGGCATAGGCGAGCTTCTTGCCGCTCTTGTCTCCGTTGATGTAGCGGTCGAACGAGTATTTGACGTCGTCGGCGGTCATCTCGCCGAAATCGCCGGTGAACATCTGGCCGGGGTTGAGCTCGAAGTCGAACTCGGTGTCGGAGATCTGCTTGATCTCCTTGGCCGCGTCATTCGTCCAGCTGGTCTTGCCCGGCTCGAAGCGCACCAGGGTCTGGCAGACCGAGCGGATGATGTTGCCTTCGGTGGTGCCGACGCGGTTGCCCGGATCGAGATTGCCGATGTCGGCATCGAGCGCGATGATCGGGTTGGTTCTGTCGGCCGCCCGCGCAAAGCCGATATAGGGCAGGATCGCCAGTGCCGACGAGCCGGCCAGGAATGTTCTGCGGTCGAGTTTCATGCGCATTTTTGTTCCCCTTTTTGTTGGCTGCACGTTTGTTGATTATAGGCAGTCGCGTGGAATGACCTCGTCGTAAGTCCGTTCGGCGAAGATCGTTCCCCGCTCATAGGCCTTGAGCCAGCCGCTGATGTGGAAACTGTCGCGGTCGCAGCTGACCGTGATTTCGCAATCGAGGCGCGCGTTCCAGTCCGGGCGGGTCAGTTCCTCATGGCAGGTCACTTGCGTCACGCAGCTCGTCGGGTCGTTGTCTGATATCCCATAGATCTTGCGGCGCCAGGAGGTGATCTCGGTGCCGATGTCCTCGAAGACGAAGCGGCCATCGTCGGACAGCGCCGTCAGTTCGGTGCGCTCGGTCGGCAGGTCTGTCGTCAGCGAGCGCAGCTGGCGAGCCGGCTCCTTGACCGTCACCGGACCCGGCTCGGCCCACAGCGCTTCCTCGAAGGCGACGGGCGCCAGGCCCTCCTCGCTGGCCAGGAGCGACAGATCGAGCCGGCAGCCCTTCGGGTCGAAGGTCAGCATGGTACGCTCCGGCGACGGCCAGGCCATCGGCCAGTAGGAGGACGAAATGGCTACCCGCAGCCTGTGCCCTTCGGGGATGATCTGCGCCACCGGCTTGAAGTCAAGCTCGACATCCTCGAACTGTCCTGGCGTCAGCGGCGTCGGGAATTCGTGGCTCTCGCGGTGCGCCAGATTGAGCAGCGCAAAGGTGATGAAGGCCGAGGTGCCGTCGGGCGCCACATCGTTCAGCCTGACGCAGATCTGCGCCTGCGGTTTGTCCGATGCAACGCGCAGCCTGATTTTCGAGATGCCGGCAAGCGGCAGGTCGGCCGCCATCGCCGCGCTGTCGAAGCACAGCGAGCCGCCATCGTCCGCACGCTGGTCGCGCGCGCCTTCGGCCGAGATGCGGCCCTGGCCGTAGGGGCACCATTCTTGCCCCTGCACGCCGGTTGTGAGCGGCGATGAAATGGTCAGCGGCCCTGCCCCGTCGCCCTGCGTTTCGCCGAGTTTGCCGTCGCCGTTCAGCCAATAAGCCTTGCCGCCGATCTGTTTTGCCGGCCATTGCGGAAAGCCAAGCCAGCGGCCCGGCCGGACATCGATGTGCGAATGCGGCCTGGCATAGTCCATCAGATAAAGGCGCATATCGGGATCGCTGTCAGCGCCGTTGTCGATCCCCTTCAGCCAATGATCGTACCAGCGGATGCATTCCTGCAGATAGCCGATTGCCGGCCCCGGCACGCCGCTGTTCGGCTCCTTGTGGCCCCAGGGACCGCAAAGGCCCTTGGCCGGCGCCTCGAGATTCTCGACTAGGTTGAAGATGGTCTGCGTATAGCCGTCGAGATAGCCGCCGACGGCCAGCACCGCGCACTCGATCGCGGAGAAATCCTCGCAGACAGAGCCCTGCTTCCAGAACGCATCGCGGCGCTGGTGCTTCAGCCACTCGGCGGCATGGTTCTTGTGGTCGTCGAGGCGGTCTCTCCACATCTGCCGCCAGCGATCCTCGCCGACGACGGCCGGGTCCGGCGGCAGTGCCGAATAGCCGAACAGCGCTCCGCCCCAGCCGAAATTGTCGTTGATCACGAGGCCGCCATTGTAATGCGCGTCGCAGGCATAGCGGTCGTCGGTCGAGCACGCCGTGATGACCGCCTTCAGCTGCGGCGGTCGACGCGCCGCCAGCTGCAGGCCTGAGAACCCACCCCAGCTGATGCCGATCATGCCGGCGACGCCGGTGCACCAGGGCTGCGCGCACAGATGCGCCAGGATCTCCAGTCCGTCATCCTGCTCGCGTTTGACATATTCGTCGTCGAGCAG
Organism: Mesorhizobium sp. M7D.F.Ca.US.004.03.1.1; assembly: GCF_003998635.1. Lineage (NCBI taxonomy): Bacteria > Pseudomonadati > Pseudomonadota > Alphaproteobacteria > Hyphomicrobiales > Phyllobacteriaceae > Mesorhizobium > Mesorhizobium sp. M7D.F.Ca.US.004.03.1.1. The sequence continues at coordinate 1,398 of NZ_RZQG01000505.1, read as the reverse complement.
GCCGTCGGAATCGCCGGCACCGGAAATGTCGACGCGCGCGCAGGCATAGCCATGCCCGGCGAAGAAAAGATGCATCTCGTCGTCGCCGGTGCGCGTGCCGTCGCGGCGGCGATACGGTATGTATTCGAGGATTACCGGAACGGGGTTTTTCTCGGCGTCATCAGGCAGGAACAGACGGGCGGCCAGCTTGCGGCCGTCGGCAAGCGGAATCCAGTGGGTTTCGACCGTTCTGACCCCGGAAATGACGACGCTGGGCATGTGAACTCCGGCTTGGATTGAATGACGATATAATGTATTGAATGGCCAATCAATATACAAACGAGAAGGCATTGCAATGGCGAAACGATCAATCAAGGCGATGCGCCGCGACGAGCTGGTCGACGCCGCGATTGCCGTCGTCGGCGAGGAAGGCATGTCCGGCGCCACGATGGCGGTGATCGCCCGGCGCGCCGGCATGTCGGCTGGGCTGGTCAACCATTATTTCGACAGCAAGGAAGAGCTGATGGCATTGGCCATGCGCAACCTGTCGAACCTGTTTCGCCAGGATATTCTGAAGCTGGCGCCTGCCGATCCGACGCCCGCACAACGGCTGAAGGCGATCGTCGATGGCTCCTTCGCACCGCAGCACCTCGGCGTGCCCAAGCGCGCCGTGACCTGGATGCAGTTCATGATCGCAGCGCAGACCGAGCCGCGCATCAAGCATCTCTACCACCTGACCGGCGCGCGCTTCGTTTCCAACATCCGCTATGCCGTCAAACGGCTGGTTCCGGCCGACCAGGTCGACGACACCGTCGACGGCATCGCCGCGCTGATCGACGGCTTCTTCTGGCAGAACGCGGGGGAGTATGTGGAAGAGGATCTTGAGCGGGCGCGGCGGATCTGCTGGCGCTACATCTGCCTGCTGATCCCCGGCGTCGAGGGATAGGAGGATCGCCACGCCGTCAGGCGTTTGCACTGCCAGCGTCCGAGGAATCATTCGTAAAAATCGATCGTTCTAACGAGAATAATTCGTTGGAAAGATCGGTGTAGGAATGACATTCTCCCAGCGTACCAGTCTGGAGCATTGCATTGTCTTCCGTTTCCCACTTCGCGAACGATATTCCGAAAAGCGCGTTTCCTGCCGATCTGACGCAAGGGCGAAGATCCCTCAACTGGAATGGCATCGTCCCCGGCATCGTCCTTGTCGCGATGATCACTGCCGTCGCCTTCTCGGCCCGCAACGTCTCCGGCTTCGCTTTGTTCAGCCCGATGATCCTCGCGGTGGTCGCCGGCATGATCTACTCCAACGTGCTCGGCACGCCCGCCCATGCCAAGGCCGGCATCGCGTTTTCGCAGCGCCGACTGCTGCGCTTCGCCATCGTGCTGCTCGGATTCCAGCTGACGCTTGGACAAGTTGTG
>NZ_RZQG01000504.1:0-4451 GCF_003998635.1 Mesorhizobium sp. M7D.F.Ca.US.004.03.1.1 | reverse complement strand
AGGCAAGACGATGACCGCATCGGCATTGGCCGGGGAGCTTCATCTGCCCCTTTTCATGATCGTCCTCGATGGTTTGATCACCAAGTTCATGGGAGAGACTGCCGGAAAGCTGCGGCTTGTTTTTGATGCAATGCAGGCGACGCGGGGCGTCTACTTCTTTGACGAATTCGATGCCATCGGCGCGCGTCGAGGCGAACGCCAGGATGTTGGCGAGATTCGGCGCGTGCTGAATTCGTTTCTGCAGTTTCTCGAGCAAGACGACAGCCACAGCCTGATTATTGCGGCAACAAATCATCCCGAGCTGCTCGACAGAGCTTTGTTCCGCCGTTTCGACGATGTCATCGAATACGCCGTGCCCGATCGGCCGATTATCGAGGCGCTGCTTCGGGCTCGACTCGACCGCTTCGACACCAGAGGGCTTGCCTGGAACGAGGCGATCTCTCAGGCAGAGAGACTGTCGCAGGCCGAGATCACCCGCGCGGCCGACGACGCTGCAAAAACCATCATATTGCGGGGGGGGAAGCGGATCACCTCGGAAGCGCTCATCGACGCTCTGAAGGAACGCCGGCAGGCTTCGCTGTCTGAGTAGCGACAGCACAGATCATAATGGCAGACGATTTTCCGCGCGACCGCGCCCATATCCACCTTCGCAACAACGGCATTCGGGAAGCCTATCGGCGGCCCAACCAACTTATACATGCACCGCCGCTGCCGGCGCGTGATCGGGCGTCGCATGCTGCGGCCTTGACGCAATCCATCGAACAAGCGGTCGAAAGTGCACGCCAGCAGATTGCGGCGCGTGACCCCCAGCTGTCGGTCGGCACGCCTGGCTTTTACCTCGAGATCGATCTGCCCATGTCCGGACGGGCGGCCCTCGACCAGTTGGCCGATCGTCGCCAGCACATGGAGCTGGTCGCCGTCCATGAGCCAACTCAACCCGGTGCTCCCATCACAGCGTCGGTGTTCCTGCCGCAAAGCGCGCAAGCCTATTATTTGCGGAAAGTCGAGGCGTATCGAGACGTTGACACTGACCGCGGCAGACCGCGCAACGAGCCGCTCGTCTCCCGCATGGAGACAGTCAGGCTGGCGACTGCACGATCGTTGTTTACCGACCACGACGACCTCTTCCCCCAGGCCGCTGACGAGCAGGTGTGGTGGGAAGTCTGGCTGCGCGACGGTCGCCGCGAGAACTTCGAGCACATTGCCGAAGCCCTGAACATCACTTTGCGCACGCATGCGGTCAGGTTTCCGGAGCGGGTGGTCATGCTGGCACTCGCCAGCACGGCAATGCTCGACCGCATGATTGCGCACAGCGATGTCGTCGCCGAGCTGCGGCGCGCGAAGGATACGCCGTCCTTCTTCATGGGCCTTGGCGGCGCGGAGCAAAGGGACTGGAGCGACGAGCTTCTCGGGCGCGTCAGACCGCCTCAATCCGATATTGCGGTCTGCATTCTCGACAGCGGCGTACGTCGCACCCACCCGTTGATCGAACCCGCACTTGCCGTTGAAGACTGGCACACCGTCAAACCGGCATGGGGCAGCGACGACACACCTGCGTGGAGCGGCCACGGGACGCGAATGGCAGGTGTCGGCCTGTACGGTGATCTGGTCCCGCTCCTGGTCGGAGGCGATCCAGTTCCATTGCCCTTTCGGCTGGAGAGTGTCCGTATCCTTCCGCCAGAAGACGAGGCAAACGATCCAGAACTCTATGGCTCGATCACCGCGGAAGCGATCGCCCGCGCCGAGGTGCAGGCGCCGGAGCGCCGCCGCGCGATCGCAATGGCTGTGACAAGCGCCAGTCCGGCGCGTGGAAGGCCCACATCGTGGTCTGCCGCTATCGACCAACTCTGTTTCGAAGAGGAGCAGCGACGCTTGATCGTTCTCTCTGCCGGCAACATCGGCGATGACCTCATGCCGGCCGAGCATTTGACGCGCAACGATCTGGAAGCAGTCGATGATCCTTCTCAGGCCTGGAATGCGCTGACGGTCGGCGCTTTCACAGAAAAGGTCGATATCATTGACACCGACTTTGCGGGCTACGCTCCGATCGCGCCGGTCGGCGAGCTCTCGCCGCGCAGTCGCACTTCGGTCGTTTGGGACAGGCAGTGGCCGGTGAAGCCCGAGGTCGTCTTCGAAGGCGGCAATCTCGCCCATGACGGTGTGTTGCCTGGCGAGCCGATCGACGATCTGCAGATATTGACCACTTTCTATCGACCCGAACTGCGCCACTTCACCACCCTCGGAGATACGAGCGCGGCAACGGCCCATGCCGCACGGATGGCGGGACTAATTCTATCAGCGCGCCCCGAGCTGTGGCCTGAAACGGTTCGCGCCCTGATCGTCCACTCGGCCGAATGGACTCCGGCGATGCGCGCACGCATCGATGCGTGCAACGGAGCGAAGGGCGAGATCCAGGCGCTCGTGCGGCGCTATGGTTACGGCGTGCCAGATCTTGGGCGCGCGCTTCTGTCAACGGTGAACGACCTCACGCTTATCGTTGAAGATGAGCTTCAGCCTTTCCAGCGCGAGGGCGGCGCGGCTGCCAAAACGCGTGACATGAAGCTGCATCGCCTGCCTTGGCCGAAGGAGCAGCTCGCGGCGCTCGGCGCTGCCCAGGTCGAGCTCCGCGTCACGCTGTCCTATTTCATCGAACCCAACCCCGGTGAACGCGGATGGACCCGCCGGCATCGTTACGCGTCCCATGGTCTTCGGTTCAGAGTAAAGTCAGCGACCGAGACAGTCGACGAATTCCGAGCCCGCATCAATCAGGCCGCTCGGGACGAGGAGGAAGGGGCGCCTGCTGGAGGCGGAGAAGAGTGGCTGCTCGGCACCTTCCGCGATCGCGGCTCGTTGCACGCCGATTTCTGGTCGGGCAGCGCCGCCGATCTCGCCGAGCGTGATGCGATCGGCGTGTTCCCGGTCGGGGGCTGGTGGAAGGAGAAGCCTTACCTGGAACGCGTCGACGCTCTGGCTCGGTACGCCCTGATTGTGACGATGCGGGCGCCTGGGGTCGATGTTGACATCTTCACACCCGTCGAAGCAGCCCTGACTGTCGAGACGTCGGTCGAGACCTGATGCAGCACTGTCCAAATCGGCCAACAACGGAGGTTTGACCAGCCTCTGGTGCCATGGCGGCTGGTGCTGGATCATCACGTCGGCAACAGGGATCATGCGCGGAGGACGATAGGCCGGCAAAGGAGCGGGCCAAGCGTGTGATAATGGCGCCCATGGTCACGCCCACAAGCCGCGCCCCCTGCGTCTACGGAGAGGTGCGCGTCTGTTTAGGCGGCCGAGACATCGCTTACCTGATCAACGCGCTCGCCGTATTTGCGCCTGTAAGCGGCAATGAAATCGTCGTCGCTACAGATGCAGCGGCCGCTGGAGTCCTTGGCCTTCGGATCGTGCAAGTGAGAGCCAAGGGGGCGCAGAAGATTCACCCGAGTGCTCGTCGTCGGGCTCATGGGAAACCCCGCACTATGTTTGACCAAATCCGCGGCAAGCATAATCCCGGCAAGCACCGACTGAAAGGCCATCGGAACCACAGTTCGAACGCGGCGACTTCCTTCGCTAAGCTGGAACACCAGACCGCCGCAGATAGCCTGCTGATAAAAGGAGCGCAGGGGCTGGCCGACAAACGGGGCTAGCGGTTCAAACGGCACAGCCATCGCTGTAGCCACGCGAACTACAAAGTCGTTGGGAACTCCGGCATTGGTCTGCAGGAGCGTTTTCACCTGCTCGTGTGCTTCCGGTATTCCGAGTTCCTCGGCAATCAGCTGGTGCTCGTCCTTGGATTTTCCGGATGGCAGGTACATGCAACAAAGGCAAGCCTGGCCGTCATCGAAACCATGCCGGGAGATACCGAGATCGTGCTCCTGCGTCCAAGCGTTTGCGATCCATCGCGGCAGTGCACCTTGGACAGCCAGACGGTCGGCGGCGGTGTCAAGCGCCACACCCACTTGGTCGAAGACCCAATTGCCCCGGCGCGCAACATATTCTGCCCACGTCAGAGGGTGCGCCTCGACCTCAAGGGCAGTCGATCTAAGGGCGGTGGCTGCAAGAACCGCTTTGGACATACCAATCTCCGCCTGGCCAGCCAATGCGTAGCGCTGCAGGTTTGAGAGTTCGATCGCTTCGTGATCGATTACATGCAGACGACCTTTGAGATCGGGTTGTCTCGCTAGCGCCCAAAGCGAGCCATGGCCTATCGCACCGAGCCCAACGAGGTGGGTTTCGCCAAGGTCGACTGGGAAGTCGATCGGGCCAGGCTCTCCGGCTTTGGTCTTGTCGTAGCTGCATAGCGAGAGGTCGATGGTTTCGTCCAACTCGGCGCCGGTCAACTGGGCAGCGAAGATAGTTCGAAAGACGTTGGCGGCGCCGAAGCAACTGGCGGCGCCAGCTCCATAAGGCAGCAGACTTGGGCCAGAGCCCACCGGGTCCGTACGCGACAGCTT
>NZ_RZQG01000503.1:0-4453 GCF_003998635.1 Mesorhizobium sp. M7D.F.Ca.US.004.03.1.1 | reverse complement strand
CCGGCAGATCGTGCTTGATCAAGTCGTGCAGTCTCGGCAGCGCGTGATAGGGCACCATCGGGAACATGTGATGTTCGACATGGTAGTTCATGTTCCAATAGATGAAGCGGCTGATCGGGTTCATGTAGACGGTGCGGGTGTTCAGCCGGTGGTCGGTGACGTTGTCGGCCAGCCCGATATGCTGCAGCAGGCCGGTCAGCACCATGTGCCAGCTGCCATAGAGGCGCGGCAGGCCGATCAGCACCAGCGGCAGGAATGACCAGAGGTACAGCGCCAGCGCGATCGCCGCGACATAGATGCCGAGATGCCAGCGCGCGGCGGTGACCACCTTGCGCAGCTCCATCTCGGGGATGAAACTCCTTTCATCGGGCGAGATGCTGCCGAAGGCATTGCGCACCAGCGTCGGCAGCGAATAGCGGAAATCGAGAACGCCCGTGAAGGCGAGTGCCGCGCGCAGCAGGTCCGGCGGGCGCATCACGGCGATCTCGGCGTCGCGGCCGACGATGATCGTGTCCGTGTGGTGGCGGGCATGGCTCCAGCGCCACGTCACCGGATTGCGCATCAGCATGAAGCTGGCGATCTGGTAGACGACATCGTTCATCCAGCGGGTGCGGAAGGCGGTGCCATGGCCGCATTCATGCCAGCGCGAGTCGCTGGACGAGCCGTAGAGCACGCCATAGACGAGCAGGAACGGCACCACCCACCACGTACCCCAGAACCAGATGATGCCGGCGGCAGAACCCAAAATGGCAACGATCCAGATGATCGTGTCGCGGATCGCCGGCCCGTCGGAGCGCTGCATCAGCTCCTTCATCGCCTTGCGCGCGACATCGGTGTGATACCATTCGGCGGAGGCCAACCCGGTCTCGATCGCAAGCCGAGTGCTTTCGCCGACCAGGCTGTAGTCGCGCTTTTTCTCCATCACATCGACCTCCGATTTCCGGCCCGCCAGCCGGAGCATTCGTTTCGCATCATGCCCTGCCCGCCAATCCCGGAAAGCTGCCCGACGGCGCAGGATAATCCTGTTGCGGTTGCCTGGCGATCGAAGCGATCCTCTGTTCCGCTGCGGCGATCGCACCGGCGCCGTCGAGCACCCGGAACACCGCGTCGTAAGAACGGCCTCCGCCATGCTCCAGCCAGATCATCTCGCCGCGCTCACGCGCCGCGAGATTGCCGAGCACATGGTGCGTCGAGGGTTCGATGCCCAACGCATACTGCCCCGCCTGGAAATTCTGCCATTGATAGGCGCAAGGCAGCTGGTCCTTGCGCGTCACCACCTCGAAGCCAAGGCCAAGACGGTCGTTGACCACCGCCACAGGCACCTCGCCCGCACCGTCGGCCGCCATTTCGTGCTGCCAGACCTGCTCGCTGAAACCCAGTCGTGGCGCCGGCACCGTGCGGTAGCCGACCTTTTGTGCCTGGTAGCGCTCGCCATCGTGGCCGGCCCAGACCACATCCCGGATCGGCGCCAGATAGCGCGAACCCTCTTCGAGCAAGGGATGGCTGACATTGATGTGATAGAAATACATATGCGGCGTGCGGTTGAAGCCGTGATTGACGACGCGGTCCGACAGCCGGATCTCGTTGCCGCCGACATCGGCTTCGATGCGCCGCAGCAGATGCAGATTCTCGCCGAACACGGTCGATTGCTGCACGATGCCTTCGGCCCACAGCACGCAACGGTCGCCGTCCCAGGCCTCGCCATAACCGGTCAGCCGTGCCGGAATGGTGCTGACGCGGCCATGTAGCGAATGGATCACGGTCTTCCTGCCCGGATAGTTGTAGCTCTCGGCGGGCACCTCTTCCCGGCCCAATATGTGGTCGAGGCCGCAAGTGACAAGCAGTCCGGAAAACGAGCGCGCCCAGGCGAGCCCTCCTTCCCCCTCATAATCATGCAGGCCGGGATGGCGAAAGCCGCTCGGCGAATGCCAACCGATCGCCTGGCCCTTGAAGTCGCAATCGGCAATGTCGAGCGCCCGGTCGACCAGCGCGGTGAAGCGCAGGCCCGAGCCGGTGCGGAACTCCAGCATGCGGATGCCGCGTTCCACCCCGTCGCCAAGCGTCATCAGCCGTACGCCGGCGAATTGTGACAGCATGCCCGAACGTTCCGATACCTGCCGGCGCGAAAGCGTCTTGCCGTAAAGCTCTACCATGTGACGGCCAACTTCTTCACTTCGCTCTCGTCTCTTTCAGCAGGGCCGACATGTCGGCGCCGGTGATGATGCTTTCCACGGTCAGAAGATCGGTATCGGCAACCGTCTGTTCGGCAACGATCTCCCCACGGCGCATGACGATGATGCGGTCGGCGACCTGGAACACGTGATGGATGTTGTGGGTGATCAAAAGCACGGAATGACCGGCGTCACGCACCTCCTTGACAAAGCGCAGCACGCCATGGGTTTCCTCGACGCCGAGATTGTTGGTCGGCTCGTCGAGGATGATGACCTTGGCGGCGAACTGCATGGCGCGCGAAATCGCGATCGACTGGCGCTCGCCGCCCGACAGCGTCGAGACCAGCGCATCAGCGTCGAGTTTCTTCGAGATGCCGACGCGCTTCAGCAGCGCCGATGCTGCACCGCGCAGTTTGGCAAGATCGAGCGGCGCGAACACTCCCAGCCATTTCAGCTTGACTGGCTCGCGGCCGAGAAACAGATTGCGCGCGATGCTGAGATCCGGCGCCAGCGACGTGTCCTGGTGGATGGTCTCGATGCCGAGGTCCATCGCATCGCGCGTCGAGCGGATCGAGACCTTTTCGCCGCGCACATAGATGTCGCCACGGTCGACGGGAAACACGCCCGAGATCGCCTTGATCAGCGTCGATTTGCCGGCGCCGTTGTCGCCGAGCAAGGCCACCACCTCGCCCTCGTTGAGGGCAAAGGACGCGTTCTTCAGCGCGCGCACGCTGCCGAAGGATTTTTGCAGGTTTTGCAGCCGAAGCACTTCCATCGTCAGCCCCTTGCGGCGTTCTTCTGCAGCAGAGCGTGCAGGATGAGCATGGCGAGGATGATGACGCCGACGAAGATGTTGTAGGCCAGGCCCGGCACGCCGATCAGCACGATGCCGTTGCGGATGGCGCGCAGCATCAGCGCACCGACGATGGTGCCGAGGATCGTGCCACGCCCGCCGGTCAGCGCCGTGCCGCCGACCACCACCATGGCGATCACTTCGAGTTCGTAGCCGGTACCGGCCACCGGTGAAGCGGCCGAGATGCGGAAGGCGCTGATCATGCCGGCAAGGCCCGCCAGAACCGAGGTCAGGATGAACAGCCACACCTTGACGGCGTCCGCCGGCACGCCACGCGCCACCGCCGCGTTGCGGTTGGAACCGATGGCGCTGATCCAGTTGCCGAGCTTGGCATAGCGCAGGACATAGATCGCCAGCAGCGACAGGCCGATAAACCACCACAGCGAGGTGTAGAGCCGGAACGAGCCTATGTTGAAGCTGCCGGCCAGTAGTGTGACGAAGAAGCCGGGCTGGTCCCAGGATTTCAGCGGAAAGCCCTGTGTGATGTAGAGTGCTGCCCCGCGCACCACGAGCAGCATCGACAGTGTGACCAGGAAGGACGAAATGCCGATCTTGGTGACGATCAGCCCGTTGATGGCGCCGATCGCCACGCACAGCAGAAGCCCGGCCAGCAGCGCCACGCCGATGCTTGCCTCGCCGTTCTGCACCAGGAGCATGACGACGACCGGCGCCAGCCCGAACACGGCGCCAACCGACAGGTCGAACTCACCCGCTGTCAACAGCAACGTCATGCCGAGCGCGATGATGCCGAGCTCGGGCAGGAACGCCATCATGTTGGAGATGTTGAGTGGCGACAGGAAATTGGCGTCGGCGATAGCGAACACCGCAAGCAAAACAATGAGGATGACGAGCGAGGAGAATTGCGGCGAGCGCAGGAGGCTCGATCTGCGTTTCCCGACAGGCATTTCGTCTTCTGCGGCGATCGTCATGACTGCTTGAACCATGCTTTGAAGAGGTGCCCGCGGCCTGCGCCGCGGGCACCGGTTTCACTTCGTGTTGTAGAGCTTCAGGATCGGTTCGACGCTCGAGGCGTCGTAGAGGCTGAACGTGTGGATGTCGTAGCCGATCGGCTCACCCGAAGCGGCTAAACCGAGCAGCGCCACCGGCATGAAGCCTTGCGCGGACGGGAACTGCCAGGCGGCCGCGTTGACGAAGCCGGCTTTGACGGCCTCCGCGGTCTCCTTGGAATTGCCCCAGCCGACGACCGGGATCTTGCCCGCCGGCACGCCGGCGCCATCGAACACCCGCTTGACGCTGGCCGCCACGGAATCGCCGAGCGCGATGATCGCCGGCGGATTGTTGGCGACCATATAGTCGGTCATCTTGGCGATGATGCCGGCCGGATCGGTGCCGCAATCGACCACATCGTATTTGATCCCCAACGGATCGAAGACACTGGCGATGCCTTCGGTCTCGAGTTGCTGGTAGC
>NZ_RZQG01000502.1:0-4453 GCF_003998635.1 Mesorhizobium sp. M7D.F.Ca.US.004.03.1.1 | reverse complement strand
GGCCAGCCGGTCTGCGATCGCCGCTTCACTCGCCTTGCGATAGGTTCTGAGTTCATCGGCAATGGCTTGCGCCTGTGGCGAGGCTGCCAGCGCGCCGCTGACGAACAGGCAGCCACCAGGCTTGCCGGGCCTGGAATATGCTTCCGCCGCACCGAGCAGCAACCGCCGGATCGCCTCCCGCGTCGATACCGGCGCGCTCAGCGCTTCCAGCGCAAAGCCGATCTCGGTCTGGTGGTAGCGCGTCAGCGCCTTGCGGAACAAAGTCTCCTTGTCGGTGAAGGCGTTGTAGATCTGCGGCGGCGTCAGTCCCATCGCCTCGCGCAACATGGCCAGCGATGTCGCCTCATAGCCATGCTCCCAGAACAGATGCATCGCCGCATCCAGCGCCCGGTCGGGATCGAAAGCGCGCGGCCGGCCGCCGCGGGGCTTTTCCGAATTATCCATATCGATCGATACGAAACCTGTTGACTCGTCTTCTCCATATAACGTACCAATCGATACGAAACATGGCAAGCCGGAAGACCTGTCAGATGGCAAGCCGGAAGACCTGTCAGTCGGAAAGCCATGAAAACCAGCGAAAAGGAGAGCCAAATGCCGATCACCGTGACCGCGCCGGAAGGAATACTGACCCCAACGGGAGAGCGCGAGATCCTGCCGCGTCTCAGCGCCGCCCTCATCGAGGCCTCCGGCGCCACCGGCAATTCGTTCTTCACCGAAATCGTCGGCGGCACGGTGCACATCTTGCCGCCTCACCACATCTATGCAGGCGGCGCCAATCGGCCTGTCGTCATGGTGGAATTGAAATTGCCCAACATCGGACTTGGCTCGGTCGAAGCCCGCAAGGCCTTCATCACCGCAGCCGCAGGGATTGTCGCCGAACTCTGCGTGCCGGGGCACCGGCCTGAAAACACCTGGATCAACATCGTCAATGCGCCCGACGGCGGCTGGGGCATCGGTGACAGACAATATACGGGCGACGTGCTCATCGCTGCCGCCAGCGCAGCCGCGCACTGACTTGGCCAGCTCAATGACCGGAAGCGAACCGATGCGGCTCTCCCCTTCGCTGTTCTTCACCACCAATTGCGAGCCGGCATTGGCCTTCTACGAGCGGTGTGGCCTCGGCCGAGCAACGGTCCTGCTGCGCTGGGGAGACAACGACATGCCGGTGCGGACCGAAGCCATGCGCGGAAAAGTCCTGCATGCCCGGTTCGAAGGCCCCGGCGTCCTGTTTCATGCCTCCGACAATGACGACGCCGAGCCGATGAAGGGTTCCGCCCTTTGCCTGGAGTTCGACGACCTGGCCGCCATGCAGGAGCTTTTCGGCCGCATGAGCACAGGCGGCCGGATCACCGTGCCTCTGGCGCGGCAAATTTGGGGAACCAGCTTCGGCATGCTGGTCGACGCTTTCGGCGTGCAATGGATGTTCAGTTGTTCCAGGGGATAGACCCGCGGATCACGATCTTCTTACCAGGAATGAAGCCCGTCCGGCGTCGCGCCGCATTGCCGCCGCGCTGTGCCGGTTTCATGGTGATATCAGGACAGTTCGCGGAGGCTGATCATGCGACCCGTGACGGCAATCACATTGCTTTGGTTGATCTGGGCAGGAACCTGGGCCGTCGCCGCTTTGTGGTCCGACCCTGCCCAGAAGCGCGCCGGATTGAGGGCGGAGGCCCGCTATCGGGGTCTCTGGCTGGCCGGCGCGGTGCTGCTGTTCATTCCGGCGCACGGCTATGAAGGCCGGCTCAGGTTATGGATGCCTGATCTCCCCGAAGCCTGGATCTGTGTCGCCCTGATCGCCATCGGCATCGCCTTTGCCTGGTGGGCGCGCCTGCATCTCGGCAGGCTGTGGTCGGGCACGATCACCGCCAAGGCCGGGCACCGGATCGTCAACACCGGCCCGTACGGCCTTGTCCGGCATCCGATCTACACCGGATTGCTGCTGGCGGTCCTCGCCACCATGGCGGCCAAGGGCACCGTCTGGGGCATAGCCGGAACCGCCCTGCTCATCATCGGCATCGTGACCAAGGCAAGACTGGAAGAAAGCTTCCTGCGAGGCGAACTGGGCAGCGCCTATGACGACTATGCCAGGCGCGTGCCGATGCTGGTGCCGTTCGCGCCAGCCTGACACGGCAAGCTCAAAGCATCCGCAGTAGCGCGCCGCCTATCGAATACCCCGCGCCAAAGGCGCAGATCAGGCCGAAATCGCCGGGCTTCATGTCGGCGTGGTTTTCCGACAGCGCGACGATGGCGCCGGCGCCCGCCGTGTTGCCCAGCCGCTCCAGCACCATCGGCGCGCGGTCGTGATCCACCTCGTGGCCGAACGACAGTTTCAGGATCATCGCATTCATGCGCGCATTGGCCTGATGCAGCCAGAAGCGCCTGATCGCCTGCGGCGTCAGCCCGTGCTCGGCGAGGAATTCGACGATGAATTTTTGCCCGGCGACGGTGACTTCCTTGAACACCTTGTTGCCGACCTGCTTGATCAGGTTGCCTTCCAGATTGATCATGTAGGGATCGTCCTGGGCGGTGCGGGTGTGATAGCCCAGATTGGTGCGGATGTTGTTCGACATCTGCGTCCAGACGCGCGTGTCGAGCACCTCGAAACGCCCCGGCCGCTTATCGCCCTTGGCCAGACCTTCGACCACCATCGACACCGAAGCGTCGCCGAAGATGAAATGCGTCTGCCGGTCGCGGAAATTGAGATGACCGGTGATGATCTCGGGCGTCGTCACCAGAATGCGCTTGTGTGCGCCCGACCGCACGAGGTTGACGGCGATGTGCAAGGCGGCAGCCGCCGACGAACAGCCGAGCCCCATGTCGAAGCCGGCGCCCTTTGTCCCCAACGCCTCCTGCATTTCGATGGCGATCGCCGGATAGGGTCGCTGGTGATGCGAGGCCGAGCAGATCACCAGGTCGATATCGGACGGCTTCAGCCCGGCATGGTCGAGAGCCTTTTGGGCCGAGGCGATGCCGAACTCGGCTTCGAGCGACAGCGCATCGTCAGGCCGTGCCGGAATGCGCGGCGCCATGCGGGTCGGATCGAGGATGCCCTCGCGCTCGATGACATGGCGGGTGCGCACGCCCGAGGCGTGGACGATGAAGTCGCTGTCCGATTTCGACAGCGGCGGCTCGTCGGTGCCCAGGCGGCGCGCATTCTCCGTGTCGACCCAGGCATTGAAGCTGGCGACCAGTTCTTCGTTGGTGATCTTGGCTTCAGGGATTTCAACGCCGATGCCACTGATGATGACGCGATGCATATATCCAGTCCGTCCATCCGCAGGCGTTGCGGGCTTCATGTGGGCGCCGGAACGCTCCGGCGCAACACTTTTCTCACCGCGGCGGTTTACGCCGGCTTAAACCAAAGGTTTGGGCCGACTTAAGCCTGACTTCACCAGGCGCAGAGCTTGGTGTTGGTCTGCGGGTTGTTCCAGCAGGCGCCGTCGTCGCGGCTGCGCACAAACTGCCCCGGCAGCGGCACATTGCGGCGGCCGAGATTGACATAGCCATAGGCAAAACCCGGCCCGTCGATTTCCAGGACATAGGTCGGATAGCCCGGCGCCGAGATGCGGAAGCTGCCCGCATCATCGATCGCCCTGTAGCTGCATGAGAAATAACCGTCATCGCTGGTGAAGCAGCGTGCTCGCTTGGCTTCCGCCGAGATCGAGAACGCCAGAAGTGCCGCCGCGCACACGCTGCCGCCGAAAAGCATCTTTTTCAATGTCATCATCCACCCCCCTACCATGGGCCATCGTGACCCAACGCGGTGAAATGCGCATGGCGGCGAAATCCGGTCAAGCGGCCGCAACGGGCGCCGCGCAACGTGGATAATCAAGCCCGCTTGGCGACGATGAAGATGCGCGGAAAGCGCAAAAGCACCTTGCCATCAGCCGTCTTCGGATAGGCCTTGGCGATCTTGGCCGTGTAGCTGTCGAGGAACAGTGTCTTCTCGTTCGCATCGAGCGGGTCGACAAAAGGCTTCAGGCCCGTCGACTTCACCCATTCAACGATCGCCTGCGCGTCGGCAAGCGGGTGGTTGTAGATGGTGTGCCAGATATCCAGCCGATCGCTGAGCGGCGACAACAGGTCATAGTAGAACGACACCGGCTGCAGCGGCCCGCGCGCGGCCCCCTTGAGCTTTTTGGCAAATGGCATTTCGGCGGCGGTTTCCCGCATCAGGCGGTGCGAATCTTCGCCCATATTGTCGGGCATCTGGATGGCCAGCGCGCCGCCTGGCGCGAGAAAACCCATCAGCCGCTGGAACACCTTGGGATGCTCGGGCAGCCACTGGAACACCGCATTGGCAAAAATCACGTCGACCGGCTCCGCCGGCTGCCATTTGGAAGCATCGGCGAGATCAAAGGTGACCTCTGGCAGGCGCGCCCTCGCCTTCTCGATCATGTCGGGTGAGGTGTCGAAGCCGCTCACCTCAGCATCCGGCCAGCGCTCGACAAGC
>NZ_RZQG01000501.1:0-4455 GCF_003998635.1 Mesorhizobium sp. M7D.F.Ca.US.004.03.1.1 | reverse complement strand
CACCAAGATATTGCGTATCTTTCAGGATCAGCCTGACCAGGACACGCTTCCTGCGGTTGTCCAGACGCGGCATGAGGTGGAGGACGAAAAGCGCCGGCTTGCCGCCTTCGGCGACAAGCGTATCCGCCATGTGCGTCACCGCCGCTTCGCTGCCCGACGCGGCGACCATTCGGGCAACAAGGATATCGGCATCGTTCTCGGCGCCGAATTGCCACGCCCCGATAAACTCGGATTCGGTGGTGCCGAAGCGCGTGGCGAGGTCGACCAGGTTACAGGTCTCGAACAGTTCGGCACGACGTCTTTCCTGCGCCGGCGATTTGAGTTTTGCCGGCGTGTAGGTGGTGCGGCGGCGGATGAAGCCGGATTTGCCTTCCGCGATGAAGGCGGCGAGTTCTGCTGTTGGATCTTCCGGCCCGCCATCGCCAAGCTGGCCATGCTCTCCGAGCCTTGCCAGCAGCCGGCCGGCCAATTCGCGTACCTTGCCGGAACGATCGGCGGAGAGGTTCTTCAGGAACGGCACGTCATCGGCGCCGAGGCCGAAGCGCATGAGTTCGATGAGTGCAAGCCTGATCTCGGCCGGCTCGCCGGATCCCTTGGTCTCGATCAGTTGCCGAGCCGATGCCGGCGCGGTGCGGCGCATATCCGCGAGCGCCGTACGACGCGCGGCGGGATAGAAGTCATCCCAGTTTTCCGCGGTCAACTTTTCCTGGCGGGTGTGTTTTTCGCCGTCCGCGCCTGCCTGCCAGTCGATCCAGGGTGCATAGACGTCCGGGCCGTTCTGATCCGACACGGCCGGCATCCAGTCCATCGGATGCAGCACGAAGCCGCGGCTGGCGACGAGCGACACCACACGCGTCTTGCTTCTTGTGTCGCCGGCGTGTTTCAGCGCCGCTCGCAAAAGCGGCCGCAGCCGCTCCGGTAGCATCGGCAAGGCAAGTTCAGGCAGCACTGGGCGGCGCTTCAGCGTCTTGGGCGCGGCTGGCCGCAAGGCAATGTCGAGGGCCTGCGCGGCGATTGCCAACAGGCGACGCTCGCGCTCGTCGAGGCTTGCGCCACCGGCAATCTCCTTCCACGCGGCTGGAGCCAGATCGAAGCTGGTCCCGCCGGTGATCCAGCTGTCGCGCATGGTCGCCAGGCCGGTCTGCTCGATCTCGTTCACGACAGGTCAAGCCTCCCGAACCTGCTTTGCGCAGCCAGCAGGTCCAGCCGGCTGCCGTTCCAAAGTGCTGCCGTTGCCGTGAGGTCCAGCCCAAGCAGCGTTGGATTGACGGTGTCGGCGATCGGCAAGGCGATACCATGCGGATCGCCGGTTGCCTGCCACCAGGCGGCACCGCGATCGTCCAGCAGGATCGCGCCGGGCGGCAGCATGACGGGACAGTCGGTGAGCCAGGGGGCTGTGTCCTGGTGAGCGACATGGGCCGCGAGCGGATCGCCTGCGTCAAAGCCGAAATCAGGCCACTCACCTGACGGGACATCGCCCTTGCGGTCCGTCACCAGTGCTCGCAACGGCTGGCGTGCCGGATAAAAGACCAGCCTGGCATCAAACCGGTCTCCTGACGTGAAGGCGTTCGACCGGCGACCCGCTGAGGCCGGAAAATAGTCGAGCAAGAGAGCAAATTGCGGGCTCGCGCTCTTCAGGTCGAGCAGCCAGGTCGAATGGCTGACAAGACCGTCACGGCGGGTTTCGATCTTCTCGCCGAGCACTTCCCAGATGCTTTCTACCTGGATCGCTTCGGGATTGGCCAGTACCTGCTCACGGTTTTCGGAGGTCGATACGAGCCGCCTCAGTTCGGCGTCGCCTGGTGTCGATCGCCAGGCCTTGGCCAGTAGCACAAGCTTGCCGAGTTCGCGGATCGCCGCGTCCGGGCGCTCCTCGCTGCGCAGCCCCATCAGCCGTGACGGAATCTCGTCGATACGGCCGGCAAGCGCCGTTGCTTTCATGTCGACCAGCCGTGCCGCAATCCGGCGGCAACGGTCGCTGCTGTTGTCGACAAAGCCGGCAAGGCCAAGCCGCAATTGATCAGCGATCCATTGATCCAGTTCATCCAGCGCCGCCGACACGGCGGATTGCGTGTCCTGCGTCCGCTTTCGCTGCGCTGCCTCGCGGCGCTCGACCGCAGCGGCGTCCTCGACAACAGTACTTTCGTCGTCGAGCGAGATTTCGCCAATACTCTTGCCTCCCGCACCGGGCGCCGGCCCCGTCGGCTGCGGTGAGGTCTTCCTGCGGCGACCGAGCCAGTCATTCACCCATTCGGGGGTCGAGCCCGCGGCGGCAAAACTGGCCGGCGTGGTGGCGGCTATCCACATCAGCGCCAAGGTGTGCTTGCAGGGGAACTTCCGCGACGGGCAGGTGCATTTGTAGCCATGGTCGCCAGTGTCGACGACCACGCGGTAGGGATTGGAGCCGGAACCCTGGCATTCCCCCCAGATGAGCGCCAGCTGTTCGCTTTTTTCGAGTCGCGGCCAGTTCGATTGCCTGGTCAACCTGGAAGCGGCGCTCAACGAGGCCTGATCGGGCGCAAGCGCTTCGATGGTTTTCAAGTCAAATTCCAAGCCGCGCCTCTCGTCGCTCGAACGATACGGGTAGCCAGTATAGATGGCCGTCTATGACGGATTCTTGTAGCAGCAGCGGTACAGAGGTCGATACAGCTGACCGTCGGCCAATCTGCCCCGCTGGCGATGTCTCCCCGAAAAAACACATCTCGGCAAGGAAATGCGCCGAACCCCCTTATTGAAGCGTCCGCGCTGGCGGCTGGCCGGCGTGGTCGCGGGCGATGCCGGCATCGCCATCTTCTGCTCCAAACGCACGGTCGAGGCCTGTCGCCACCACCGAGACCCTGAAGCGGCCTTCCATGCCCTTGTCGAAGATGGCGCCGACGATGATGTCGGCGTCCTCGTAGACTTCTTCGCGAATGCGGGTGGCGGCCTCGTCGACCTCGAACAGGGTCATGTCCCTGCCGCCCGAGATCGAGACCAGGACGCCCTTGGCGCCTTTCATCGACACTTCGTCCAGCAACGGGTTGGCGATCGCGGCTTCCGCCGCCTTCATCGCGCGGCCTTCGCCGGACGCCTCGCCGGTGCCCATCATGGCGCGGCCCATGTCGCGCATCACCGATTTGACATCGGCGAAGTCAAGATTGATGAGGCCTTCCTTGACGATGAGATCGGTGATGCAGCTGACGCCGGAGTAGAGCACCCGGTCGGCAATGACGAACGCGTCGGCGAAGGTGGTCTTGGCATCGGCGATCCGGAACAGGTTCTGGTTCGGGATGACGATCACCGTGTCGGCGCTCTCGCGCAGCCGCTCGATGCCCTCTTCAGCCATCTGCATGCGGCGCCTGCCCTCGAAGGCGAAAGGCTTGGTGACGACGCCCACCGTCAGGATGCCGGCCTTGCGCGCCGCCTGGGCGATGATAGGAGCGGCGCCGGTTCCCGTGCCGCCGCCCATGCCAGCGGTGACGAAACACATATGCGTGCCGGCCAGATGGTCCATGATCTCGTCGAGCGATTCCTCGGCCGCGGCGCGGCCGATCTCGGGAAGCGATCCGGCGCCCAATCCTTCGGTGACATGCGCGCCAAGCTGGATCAGCCGCGTCGCCTTGGACATGGTCAGCGCCTGCGCGTCGGTGTTGGCGGCGATGAACTCGGTTCCTTGAAGCTGCTCCGCGATCATGTTGTTGACGGCATTGCCGCCACCACCACCAACGCCGATGACGGTGATCTTGGGTCTCATCTCGGAGATTTCGGGCTTCTTAAACTCGGCCATGCCTGTTTCTCCTTCGTCAATTGCGCGCGCTTCACGACCCACCCGCAGACTGCTTTTGGGCAGATTGCAATCGAGCGGCATGACGCGAATCAGTCCGTTGCGATGGGTACCCCAAAAAGCCAGAGAGCGGCCAGAGGTGCAAGTGCGCGCAAGGTCAAGATTTGTGATGACGGTTTTGCACAGCGTGGCGCAGACGCCGCTCGCCCAACAATCAAGCCTCTGGCCTTGGGTGCAACAGCCGGTAGGTGACGCGTTGGCTTGCCGCGCGACGACCGAAGCGTCTATCATGTGCTTGATATATCGCTGACTTCGGCGTTCTCGCCGAGTTCGGCCACGCAGAATCCCCAGCGGCGAAACCAGCCTGCTGCACAGATCTCAGAACGAATGAAGCAGCGCCCCCGCCAATGGCCGACAAAACACAATTCGGGTTGACCGCCGTCGACACCGTTCCCCTGCATGAGAAAGTCTATCTGGAACTTGTGCGAGCGCTGATGTCCGGCCGGTTCACGCCGGGCCAGAAGCTGACCTCGCGAAAGCTCGCCAAGGAACTCGGCACCAGCGACATGCCGGTGCGCAGCGCCTTCATGCGGCTGCAGGCGCTGCGGGCGCTCAGCCCGATGCCGAACGGCAGCGTCGAGGTGCCGGTAATATCGGCCGACCGGTTTTCGCAATTGACCGCGGTGCGGACG
>NZ_RZQG01000500.1:0-4460 GCF_003998635.1 Mesorhizobium sp. M7D.F.Ca.US.004.03.1.1 | reverse complement strand
GTTATGCGGTCTGCCAGCGTCAGGCGGATGTCCACGTCGGGATAGGCGGCGAGGAAACCGGTGACGACCGGCAGCACATGCAGGCGGCCAAAGACGACCGGCGCGGTGATGGCCAGTTCGCCGGTCGGCGCGCTGTATTCGCCGGCTGCCGTGCGTTCGGCCTCACCGACCTCGTCGAGGATGCGGCGGCAGGCGGCAAGATAGGCCTGGCCGGCATCGGTCGGCGTAAGCCTGCGCGTCGAGCGGTTCAGGAGGCGTGTGTTCAGGTGGCGCTCAAGATCGGAAATCTTGCGGCTGACCGTCGCCAGCGGAATGCCGAAACGGCGGCTGGCCTCGGAAAGGCTGCCGGCCTCCACCGCGGCGACAAAGAGCGACATGGCTTCGAGACGATCCATAGCTTCTTCCGAAAAATGGGAGGACAGGTTACGAATATGCCATCTGCATTTCATTGATGGAAGGCTCTATATTCGATGTGTCGGCCTGCCTGCACGGGCTGATCGTCTGCTCGGCCAGCGGCCGGACGATCACCCAACATTGTAGGAACTCGGGCTTTGGATGAATTCCCGTTCCGGGCAAGGAGGTTTCGATGAACGCGCATGCTTTCACCAGCGACGTCGCCTTCACGCCGACGGTCAAGGCGATCCAGGCCCGCAAGGGCTCACGCCAATCCTATGCCCGAGTCGAGGAGCGTGGCGGCTGGCAAGCTGTCATCACCCCTGACCTTGCCGCCTTCATCGAGATGCAGACCAGCGTCTTCCTGTCGACGGCCAATGGCGATGGCCAGCCCTATATCCAGCATCGCGGCGGGCCTGCCGGCTTCCTCAAGGTGCTGGATGAACACACGATCGGCTTCGCGGATTTTGCCGGCAACCGGCAGTTCATCACGCAGGGCAATCTGGCCGACAATCCGCAGGCCTTCCTGTTCCTGATCGACTACATGCACCGCCAGCGCATCAAGCTCTGGGGTACTGCGCGCGTCGTCGAGAACGATGCCGAACTGATGGCGAAGCTGATGCCGCAGGATTACAAGGCGCGCCCCGAGCAGGTCATCCTGTTCACGGTCTCGACCTGGGACGCCAATTGCCCGCAACATATCCCGCAACGGTTCGAGGCAGCCGACGTGGCGGCCGCACTCGGCGAGAGGGACAAGCGCATCGAGCGACTTGAACAGGAGATCGCACGTCTCAAGGGGAATTCAGGCGCCGCCGCAGGGGAATGATCAGCCGCCGGCCGCGGTTTCGGCCAGCGCGATGCCGTTGGGCGTCGGCTTGACCGGCACGATGCCGCGCGCCAGCGCCAGCAAATATTTGTTGT
The DNA here is from genome assembly GCF_003998635.1 of Mesorhizobium sp. M7D.F.Ca.US.004.03.1.1. Lineage (NCBI taxonomy): Bacteria > Pseudomonadati > Pseudomonadota > Alphaproteobacteria > Hyphomicrobiales > Phyllobacteriaceae > Mesorhizobium > Mesorhizobium sp. M7D.F.Ca.US.004.03.1.1. The sequence goes on along the minus strand of NZ_RZQG01000500.1, from coordinate 3,146 downwards.
ATTCGGTGAACAGCACCCGCAAGGCCCGCGGCTTGGTCAGCCAGCCGCCATTGTCGAGGTTGGAATTGACCACCGGATAGGGCTCGAGCTTGGCGCCGTGCAGCAGCCGGCCCATCTCAAGCAGGCTGCGCGGCATATGATAATTGTTGGTGACGAGGATCACCGTGCCATAGGCATGGCTCTCGACCCATTTGGCGCTTTCCTCGGCATTGCCGATCGTGTCGAGCGCAGCGCGGTCGATGTCGACACAGCAGGAGAACAGCCTGACGTCACCACCGGTCGCCGCCTGCAACTGGCGACGGCTGGCGGAAGGATGCACACCGCTGATCAGCAGCCGCTCGCCCTTGCCGGACGCCAGCAGATCCATCGCGGCATCAAGGCGGGACTGGCCGCCGGTCAGCACGATGATCGCGTCTGCCTTGGCCGGGTTGGCGGGCGTTGTCAGGTGACTGACCTTGTTGGCGAACCAGCCGAAGCCGCCGGCAAACAAAGTTGCGAGGATGAGCACAGAGAGAGCGGATAGGCGCAACGCGGCCCTTAGACGGCTCACCGTGCTACGGTCATGCGAACGGGCAACCACCACTGGCATCTGCCCAGCCGTACCGGTCGATTCCCGCGCGTCCATAGCCATATGGTTAGTCCTGAAATGCGCCCTTGGGTAGGTAAAAGACGCACTTTGCGTTACGTGAATTCTCCATCCGTGATCACCCTGTCTTATCCATGCCGTTGTCCCAAAACCGGTTCCCACTTTTGGGCGACATGGATCACCCTGCATCCGGTTGGCGGACATCGATGTCGCTGAGATAGGCAACGACGGTGGCGTGGGACGTCGCAGCCGTGAGCCCGCCGATCACCAGCACCATCAAGACGACACCGAGATAGCCTGCCGAACCGATGGCGAAATTGCCGAATAGGGCGGTTGCCTGGTCGGCCTGCGGTGTCGCCATGTTGCGCGACGACCACCAGGAAAAGACGATGAAGACGAGCACTGCCGCCGCCCCGCCGGCCGCCGCGCCCTTCATGCCGGTGACCAGGAAATGACGGCGGAATTCGCGTGCGATGAATTGTGCCTCGGCGCCGACGAAATGCAGCACCTCGATGATGTGGCCGTTGCCGGCCATGGCGCCGCGCGTTGCGAACACCACGGTCAGCACCGTCGCCGACAGCATCAGCGCCAGCACGGCGATGCCGATGGTCACCGTGGTGCGGGCCATGGCGACCAGCCGGTCGACCCAGGTGCGGTGATCGTCGAGCGATGCGCTCGGCAGTTTCGGTGTGATCGCGGCGCGCATGGCGGCGAAATCGGGCGGGCTGTTCTCGTCGATGGTGACGATGATCAGGCGCGGCACCGGTAGCTCGTCGATGTTGAGGCCTGAACCCAGCCATGGCTCCAGCAGCCTCGCGGTTGCCTCGCGATCGATGATCTTGGTTGCTTTGACGCCGGGAAACTCGCCGGCGATCTGCGAGGCCTGGGCAAGGGCTGCCTCCATGTCCAGGCCGTCGACCGGCTTGACCTGGATCGTCGCCTCGCGCGAGATCTGGTTCTCCCAGACAGACGCGGTGTCGCGCACCAGCGTCACCGCGCCGAAGGTCAGGCAGGACAGGAAGGTCATGATGGCGATGACCAGCACCAGCGCCCGGCCCGCGATGTTCTGCGCCGGCACGATCGGCGCCATCCTGCGCTGGGCGCGCGGCTTTGCCTCGCTCGCCTCGGCGTCCTGCTCTCGTTCCACAAGATGGTCGGCGGACAGCTCAGTCATAGATGTCCAGCCTTCCGCCGGCCAGGATCATGCGGCGCGCGTCGACCTGTTCCATCAGGCCGAGGTCGTGGGTGGCGATGACCACGGCGGTGCCCAGACGGTTGAGCTCGATGAACAGCCGCAGCAGGCGTCGCGCCAGCGGCGGATCGACATTGCCGGTCGGCTCGTCGGCGAGCAGGATTTCCGGCTGCTCGATCAGCGCACGCGCGATCGCCGCGCGCTGCTTCTCGCCGCCGGACAGAACTGGCGGCAGCACATGCATGCGTTCGCCCAGCCCGACCCACTTCAACAGCTCGGTGACATCGGTGCGGTAGCTCGCCTCCTCGCGCCCGCGTACGCGCAAAGGCAGCGCGACGTTCTCGTAGGTGGTCATGTGGTCGAGCAGGCGAAAGTCCTGGAACACCACGCCGATGCGGCGCCGCAGATGCGGCAGTTCGGTACGCGAGATGCGTGAGCGATCCTTGCCGAAGATGGTGATCAGCCCGCGCGTTGGCTTCAGCGACATGAACAGCAGGCGCAGCAAGGTCGTCTTGCCGGCGCCCGAAGGCCCGCTGAGGAACTGGAAGGAGCGCTCCGGAATGTGCAGGGAGATGTCGCGGAGGATTTCCGGACCCATGCCATAGCGGAGGCCGACATTTTCGAAACGAATCAATTTCGGCGACCTGAAATTCGGCACGGCGGCGAGCCGGCCTGTTCTGGGTAAAGACCATCGGCCGGCATGGTTAACCGGCGGTTAATTCCTAGGCTCTTTCGGCTCGTCACGAGGGCTCCAGTGGGGAAGCGTTAACCATTTATGTTTACGCAAAAGAAACGAAAAGCGAACACGTGCTGCAATGCTGGGGCCATGATGCCTGACGATCGAACCGCGCGCCCGGTTTCCGGCGAAATCATGACCGATCCGGCGGCAATTGCCGCTACGGACCGGTTCATGCGTGGTTCGGCTGTCGACATCGTCGATGCCGACTACGTGGTGATGCCACGTCTTGTCCCTGCCGTGGAAAGCGTTTCACCGCTGCCGCGCGCGATCGTCACACCGCCCATCGAGGGCATGGATATGCTGCGCAAGCCCGAGGCCCCGGCGGAACGGCCGCCGGCCTCGCGAGGCGGGCCGATCTTCTGGATCGCGGGCATCGGCGCCGCGCTGGCCGCCTTCTGGGTCTCCGGCGGGCATGCGTTGATGCGCCAGGCGCCGTTCCTGTCCGGTGCGCAGGCCTCGGCGCTCAGCATTTCGGGCGTCACATCACGCGTCGACGCCTCCGGGCCGAACCCCGCGCTATTCGTCGATGGTGAGGCCGTCAATGACGGTGCGAAACCGGCGCAGTTGCCGCCGCTCGAAATCCGGGTGACTGGCAATGACGGGCGCACAACCCGCTATACGTTGGGGAC
>NZ_RZQG01000004.1:0-33394 GCF_003998635.1 Mesorhizobium sp. M7D.F.Ca.US.004.03.1.1 | reverse complement strand
GCCGAGGAATGTCTGATAGAGCGTGGTGAGCGCCGTCGCCTGCTGATCGAGTTCACGCAGCTTGACTTGCGTCTGGTTGTCGACGGAACTCTTGCCTTGTGCGGCCGCGACATTGGCCCTGAGCGCGGTCTCGCGCGCCAGCGCTACCTCATATTCGTTGCGATAGCTCTCGGTCAGCTGCTTCAGTTCGCCGAAAATCTGCGTCGATATGTCGGCCTTCTCCTTGGCAAGCGCCACCGCCTGCGGATGCTCGGGGCCGAAATTCGCCTCGACGTCCTGCAGCCGCTTGGCCACCGTGAGGTAGCGGGTCTTGAGCGCCGCGATGACCGAACTGCTCGGCTGGTCGCTCGATATGGCGGCATCCTTGAAGGCGTTGTCGGAGCCGCTGTCGACAATCGCCTTGTACTGCTGGTAGCGGGCGCTGGCACGCGCGGTATCGGCCTGCGCCACGATGAGCTGGGCGTTGAGATCGGAGAGCTGCTTGTCGCTCATCAACTGGCCATCGCTGTTGGCGGCCAACCCGTGCTCAGCCCTGAATTTCTCGACCGCCAGCGATGCTGCCTGCGAGCTCTGGCGCAGTTCGGTCAACCGGCCCTGCAGCCAGACCGCAGCCCGTTCGGTGGCATCGAAGCTGGCGTCGAGCTGATCGGCGAGATAGGCGTCGGCATAAGCCTTGGTGATGGCGTTTGCCAAGGCCGGATCCGTGGCCTGGTAGCCGAGCGCGATGACATAGCTTCGGCCGGTGCGCTCAGCCTGGATCTCGTTCTGCAGCTTGAGGATCGCATAGTCGCGACGCGATGTGGCGATCAGCGCGTCACGGGCGGCCGGGTCGAGCTTGCTGAAGTCGGCCCCCCCCGGCATGGAAGGGCTGGGGCGGACATACTGGATCACGCTCCTGACCATGCCGACGCCCTTCGCCAGAGCCGATACGGGCGGATTCATGAACGCATCGTTCTGGTCGAGCTTCAGCTTGTCGACGACCACGGCGGCAAGCCGCGTCGAGGTCAGGATCTCGATCTGGCTCAGGATGGCGGAATCGGTCTGCATGGTTGTCGACGCCGCCGAGATATCATCGACAATCTTGTTCAAGCCTTCGTCGATCAGCACACTCGCGACCGACTGATATTTGGGCGGCGTCGTCTGCAGATAGAGCAGACCCAGAAAGACACCGATGACAGCACACACGGCAACCACCTTGGCCTGCCGTGCGGCCATGCCAAGCAGCCGCTCGATATCGATGAAGTCTTCGCCGTCTCCTGCGTTGGAATTCGGCAATGGCATCCTCTTGTCGAGAGGAAAGTTGGCATAATTCATCTTCGGTCCAATTCTAGAGCCGGTCCCATTCCGATTGATCGCAATGGGCTCTATCTCACTGTTTGAGCATGATCTTTTCCGGAAACCGGGACCCACTTTCCGGGATCATGCTTTGGCTTGCAGACGCCTCGAAGATCGGGAGCATCGCCAGAAGCAACGCAAGCGTCGTGCCAGACGGCGAGGGCCTACCGGCCCCTCTTCACCAGCCATCCGACAATGCTCCCGAAAGATGGGCATTATGCGGCTTCTTCCTGGCGTTCATGCGACCGGACGAACTCCTGAAGCATCTCGAAAACCGGGCCCTTCATATCGTCGCGCGCCAGCGCGAAGGCGATGTTGGCCTGGATGAACCCTTCCTTGGAACCGCAGTCGAACATGCGCCCCTTGAAAGGTTGTGCGAAGAACGGCTGATCCTTCGACAGACGGACCATGGCGTCCGTCAGCTGGATCTCGTTGCCGGCGCCGCGCTGCTGATTGCCCAGAAGCGCGAAGATCTCGGGCTGCAGGATGTAGCGGCCGTTGATGTAGAAGTTCGACGGCGCGTTGGCCGGCGCCGGCTTTTCGACCATAGCCGTCACCTCGAAACCGCCGCCGATCTCGACGCCACGACCAACGATACCGTATTTGTTGGTCTCGGTCGGTTCACAACGCTCGACGGCGATGACGTTGCCGCCAGTGCGCTCATAAAGGTCGACGGTTTCGGCGAGGCATCCACGCCCGCCGAAGGACACCATGTCCGGCAGCAGCAAGGCGAAGGGCTCATTGCCGATAACCTCGCGCGCGCACCAGACGGCATGGCCGAGGCCTTGCGGGGATTGCTGGCGGATGAAGCTGGTGGCACCGGCCACAGGCAGCATGCTTTCGAGCGCCTCCAGCTGGGTCTTCTTGCCGGTCTGCTCCAGGGTGCCGATCAATTCCGGATGCAGGTCGAAATAGTCCTCGATGACCGCCTTGTTGCGGCCGGTCACGAACACGATGTGCTCGATGCCCGCCTCGAAGGCCTCGTCCACCGCATATTGCACGACAGGCCTGTCGACGACGGGAAGCATTTCCTTTGGCATCGACTTGGTCGCCGGCAGGAACCGTGTTCCAAGCCCCGCCACCGGTATCACGGCCTTCCTGATTTTCTTCATCGCAAATTCCTTCTGAGGAGATCGACTTCAGTCCATTCACAGGCCACGAAAAATCCCTCCATGTGCCTGCATCTTCACCTCCCCACCCCAACGGCAAACTGTGCCGCCATTCTTCGCAACCGCACGGCGATCGGCATGCCCATATGCCTGACCGCCGCCGGGTCGCTGAGCGCTGTCCGGATCGCCTTGAGCGGGGACCGCGCCTTGATGTGCTGAACCATCGACAGGAATGAGGCGGCCTTGCGCAGGCTGCGGCTGCGCCGGGCAAACGCCGCTTGCGCGGCCTCATCCATCTGGTGGGTTTGAGCGAACACGGCATCCGCCTTGCGCATCGCTTCGACGTGATGGAGCTCGAGCACGTGCGAGATGGAGCCGCTGCGGATATGATAGGCATAGCCGATATCGGGCTCGACCACGCATTTGCCGCCCTTGGCCAAGGCTTCGGCAAATAGGATGTAGTCTTCGCCGATCCTCAGTTTCTCATCATAGCGAAGCCCGTTCTCGTTCAGGAATTCGCGCTGAAAAATCGGCTTGAGATAGCCGAGATTGAACTTCGATTCGAAGACGACGTTGCCGGCTATGTAGGTGGCCAGTGAAATTTCGCGCAAGCCTTCCAGATAGTGTCGAGGGAACATCGCGTCCTCGACGACGCCGTCCTCGCGGATAACCTGCAGATTATCGATGGCGATCTGGGCACCGGCCGTTTCGGCGCGCGCGATCATCGTGGCGAGCCGATCTGGAAAGACCGCGTCGTCGGAATCGAGAACCGCGATCCATCTGCCGCGCGCGGCGTCGAGGCCGGCATTCCTGGCGCCGCCGGGACCGCGATTGCTGGCCAGGGCGACGACGCGGACGATTTCCCTGGGATAGGCGCGCGCCACGTCCAGCGTCGCATCGCGCGACTTGTCGTCGACGACGATGATTTCGACGCTGACACCCTTCTGGGCGATGGCGCTGGCGATCGCCCGATCGAGGGTCGCCTCGGCGTTGTAGGCGGCAATCACAAAGGAAACATCGGGGACAAAGGAGACGTCAGGCTGCACGCTTGCCTCCTTCCTGCGGCGAAGGCTGGCCGTAGAGGCGGATTTCGCGGATGCCGACAAGGCCGCTGACGACGCCGACATGCATGATGCCGCGCAGCACGCTGCGGTTCCTGCGAACCGGACTGACGACGACCGGAAGTGCCGAGGCGAAGCAATAGATGGCCTTTGCCGACGCCAGGCCGACCTGCTTGACCAGGCCGATGCCGCTGGCGCTGCTGCCCAGGAGATGGCCGTGCGTCTGGCCGACGCGGAAGCGGCGGCGGCCGAGCCAGTCGAATGCCGCCCTTGAGCGCGGCACCACCTCGTTGACCCAAGCCTCGGGTGAGAAGGCAATGCGGCCGCCCGCTTTGTGCATCTGGTCGAAGAACTCAGTGTCCTCGCCGCCAGTCTGGCCGCGCGCCAGGCTGAAGCGGCGGCCGCGCAGGCTGTCCGATCCCATCCGCAGCAGAACGTTGCAGGTATAGCCGGTCTGGATCTCGCCGCGCACCCAGACGGGCAAGGTCGAATGGAAATCGCCACGCCGCATCCAGTCCGGCGCATCCGGGCGATAGCGCGCCCTGACCGGGCCGAGCACAGCGGCGGCACCGCTGGCTCCAGCCATCGCGACCAGCTCGGCGAGCCATGACGGTGTTGCCGTCTCGTCGTCGTCGATGAAGGCGACGAAATCCGCAATGCTGGCGTCGAGGCAGGCGTTGCGGGCGATCGAGATGTTGCGCGCCGGACAATGCCGATAATGGATCGGCAGCGTCAATTCCTGCGACAGCGCCGTCACCAGGTCGCTTGCGGTCGGCGTGTCATCATTGTCGGCGACGATGATGCGGATATCGAATCCCGCCGGCATCTCCATGGCGTCGAGCGAGCGCAGCGTGTCGGCCAGTTCCGGCCGGCGGAACGTGCAGACGCCGATGTCGATGCTGAGGTTCTTGGCCGACACCGCCATCACGCCACCCCGCGCCGCGACCCGAGGCCGAGAAGCTGCAGCCAGAAGCCGACCGACCAGCCAAGATGCATGACCATCGCCGAGACGCCGGCAAGCGCGATGTCGGCATTACGCTGGCGGATGGCCGTCCACAGACCATAGCCCAGGCACACCGACGCCCACAGCAGCAGCGGCACCGCCGCCAGCCAATGCACGAACGAAAAGGCCGCCAACAGCACGACCGGAAACACCAGCAACGGCACCATCTGCCGGACCTTCGGGATGACGCGGTGCTTCAGCACGTTCTTGGCGCGGCCGCGGCCGTAGCCGAGATACTGGAAATAGAGGCCTGAGAGCGAGGCGCGCGGATAGTAGACCATCTGCGTCTTGCCGCTCATCCAGATCTTGTAGCCAGCCTTGCGGAGGCGGTAATCGAGTTCTGCATCCTCGTTGTGGCTGAACGTCTCGTCATAACCGCCGACAGAACCGAAGGCCGATATCCGCATCAGCGCATGATGGCCGTGGTCGATCCACTCGCCCCCCGAAAGGTGCCTATGCTTCGAGCCGCCGGTGCCGAGCTTGGAGTTCTGCGCCGCGGCGGCGGCCTTCTGCACGGTGCCGGTGCCGCTGGTCAGCATCGATACGACAACCGAATCCGCCCCTGTGGCCAACGCCTCCTCGACCAGCCGGTCGCAATAGTCGTCGGGATAGCCGCCATGCGCATCGATGCGGATGAGATAGTCGGCACCCTCGCCGAAGGTGCCGACGGCGAGATTGATCGCCGCGCTCTGGATGCGCCGCTTATTGTGAAGCAGGATAACGCGCGAATCCTTGGCGATGATGTCCTCGACGATGGCCAGCGTGCCGTCGGTGCTGCCGCCATCGGCGACGATGATCCGGGCGCCAAGCCGAGCGGCTGCGGGTCGCAATTGATCGAGCAGCGCACCGATATGGGCGGCTTCGTTCAGGCATGGGATAACGATCAGGCTGGATGAGGGTTTTTCCGCCTGCGTCATCTGCCCCTGTCTATCTCCAGCCATGCTATGCCAACGCCTCGGCTGCGAAGGAGCCGGGCACGGCGGTCAGGCTGCGCAGTCGCTCGACAAGCGCCCGGCAATCGCTGCGGTCGTAGCTCCAAGTCCTCGGGTTGCGGGCAAGAACACGCCCCTTCAACCTGGCGAAGCGATGCTCCTCCATCTTGCCGAGCGCGGCTTCGAGCGCCTCGGGCGAGGCCTGCGGCAACAGCACGCCGATATCCTGCTGTTTGAGGAACCGCCCGGTCTCGGTATTGCCCATCGAGATCGGCACTGCGCCGAAACGGCAGCCTTCATAGAGCCGGTTTGGCAGGAGCCATTCGGAGTTCTGTCCCGCTTCGAAGAAATCGATCGCCCAGGAAAAATGGACGTCGTTATAGATCGCAGCCATGTCCTCCGGGTTGCGGTAGGGCCCGCGAAACGACAGCCATGGTTCGGCTTCGACAAAGCCATGGAAATCCGGGAATTCGGACAAAGCCGGACGGCCGCGCAGCACGATCTCGAAGCGCCCCTCCATGCGGCGGGAGAAATCGGCCAGCAACTCAAGCGAACGGCGACAGCGCAAGGCGCCGAACCAGCCGATCCGCCATGGCGGGCCGACCGGGCTCTCTTCGACCTCGGAGGCGCCGGGCAAGATCGCCGCGACCTCGAAATATTTGTTCTCGACCAGCTCGATGGGTGCTGCGACCTGGCCGAACGGTTCGAAATAATTGGCGATGAAGGCAGGCGAACTGGTCACCAGCAGCTTCACGTCCCTGGCCAGAAAGCGTTCGGTGGCGCGCAGCGCCTTGCCCAGGACATCGTTGCGAAGCACAAGGCGATGAATGTCGAGGCACTCGTAAACGATCGGAACCGACGCACCGAAGGCTGATCTGGCGCGACGAGCGAGCGCCAGCATTTCTAGGTTGCGCGCGATGATGAGATCGGGCCTTGGCACGCCGCCAAGCCTCGAGCCGATCGATAGGGCAGCCTTGGCGACCGCCGCGAGGCGTTGGCCGAATCGCCCGTCACGCGTCGCGCCGAGGTCGATCGGCCGCAATCCCTCGACATCCGCGATCGGATTCGTGGTGCGGCGGAAGCCGGCCAGGGTGACCTGGGCCCCACCTGCCCTGAGCATCGTGATCCGCCGGCGCACGGCCGGGTCGGAAACGTCGTGCACAAGGTACAAGACATGCAGCATAAAAACTCGACCGCTGTTGGCCCACCCATGGGAATGCTAGTACAGCTCTTGCTGCATCGCAACATTTTTGCTGCATCGATCGACGTTTTCTGTTGCACTGCAAAATTATTGCCGTAGTTTGTGGTCGGCGGCGGTGGTGGATTTTCGAGCTCGGAAATCCGTGCAAAAATCAGGAATCCTGAATTTGGAAGCCAATGCATTCGATCCGCCAGAAGGCTCCTTGCGCAAATCGGTCGGGCGCGGCGCGGTCGTCACCGCCATGGCGCAATCGGTGCGGGTCGCGACACAGATCCTGTCCGTCATCGTGCTGTCGCGGCTGTTGTCGCCACAGGATTTCGGTGTCGTGGCGATGTGTGCGCCGGTACTGGCCTTCATCGCGCTGTTCCAGGATTTCGGCCTGACCCAGGCGACAATCCAGAAAAGCGGCATCCGGCATGAAGAGGTGAACTACCTCTTCTGGATCAATGTCGCCGTCAGCGCGATCCTGGCTTGCGTGCTTGCGGGTGCAGCACCGCTGGTTGCCGCCTTCTATGGCGAGCCGCGTGTGACGGGTCTTGTCGCCGCATTCGGGCTGCAGATCATGGCCTACGGGCTGGGCGCCCAGCATCTGGCGCTCTTGACGCGCCGCATGCAGTTCGGCCGCCTGGCCGTCATCGACGTCGCCAGCGCCATCGCCGGGCTTGCCGTGTCGATCGCCTGGACCTTTATCGACCGCTCCTATTGGGCGTTGTTTGCCGGCACGCTGACCGGTGCTGTGCTGCCGACGCTCTGCTACTGGGCGAGCTCGCGCTGGCGTCCGGGCCTGCCGCGCAAGGTCGCCGGCATCAGCGAGCTGATAAATTTCGGCGCCGGCATCACCGGCTTCAACTTCGCCAATTTCTTTGCCCGCAACCTCGACAATGTGCTGATCGGCAAATACTGGGGCGAGGCGCAGCTCGGCCTCTATGATCGCGCCTACAAGCTGCTTCTGTTTCCGCTGAGCCAAATCACCAATCCCTTGTCGAAAGTCATGGTTCCGGCGCTCTCAAGGCTGAAGGACGAGCCGGATCGCTACCGCAGCGCCTATCTGCGCGTCATGCCGCTGATCCTGCTGGTGGCGCTTCCCGGCGTCGCCTTCGCCACCGCGATGTCGGATGTGCTGATCCCCTTCGTGCTCGGTGAGCAATGGCGCGCAAGTGCCTCGATTTTCCTGGCGCTCGGCTTTGCCGGGCTGCTGCAGCCGCTCAACAATCCGGCCGGGTGGCTTTTCGTCAGCCAGGGCCGCTCCGGCGACTTCATGCGCTGGGGTATCATAACGGCCGTGACATCGGTGCTGGCCTTCATGCTCGGCCTGCCATATGGGGCGCTGGGCGTGGCGATTGCCTATGCGATCAGCGAGTATCTGCGGACACCGTTCCTGTGGCTCTATGTCGGCAAGAGCGGACCGCTGCAGGCGCATCACGTGTTTCGCGCGGCAGCGCCGTTCGTGCTTGGCGCCCATCTGGCGCTGGCCACGATCTGGTTCATCAAGCCACTACTGCCGCAGCAGCATGTCGTTGCCCTGGCCAGCGGCGCCGTGCTCGCTTACCTCATCACCATCGTCATCGCCCTGGCATTCGCCTCCGGCCGCGAAGCCTTGCGCGAGGCTCTTAAGATGCTGCCGGCAAGGCTGCCCGCGGCAGCGCCGCGCGAAGCGCAATAATTTGGTCGCCTTCGACAGCTACGGACATCCCTTCCAGGACCAGGTCTGAACCATGCACTACCGATCGATCTCCGATATGAACGACGCCATTGTCAGGGGCCTGCACCGGCTGCCGCGCGACATCGACCTGGTCGTTGGCGTGCCGAGAAGCGGCGTGCTGGCGGCAACGCTGGTCAGCCTTGCGGCGAACATCCCGATGACCGATCTCGACAGCTTCCTGGCTGGGCGGATCTACACGTCAGGCGTCACCAAGCGCCGTGCCGCTCTCGATCGCAAGGTCTCCGAGATGCGCAAGGTGCTGGTGATCGATGACAGCGTCGCCGGCGGCAACGCCATGCGCGACGCGCGCGCCCGCATCCAGGCGGCCGGCATCGAGGCGGATTTCACCTTTGCCGCCGTGTTCGGCCTTGAGCCGCAGCACCAGGAAACCGACCTCGTCTTCGAGGTCGTGCCGCATCCGCGCATGTTCCAGTGGAACTTCATGCACCACAAATTCCTGGCGCAATGCTGCGTCGACATCGATGGCGTGCTGTGCCTCGACCCGACAGAGGCGGAAAACGACGACGGCCCCGCCTACGAGAAATTCCTCAGCGAAGCGCGGCCGCTCCATGTTGCGACCCACAAGATCGGCTGGCTGGTCACCAGCCGGCTGGAGAAATACCGCGCGCTGACCGAGGCATGGCTCGCCAAGCACGAGATCAAATACGACCAGCTGATCATGCTCGATCTGCCAAGCAAGGCGGAACGGCAACGGCTTGGCGCGCATGGCAGTTTCAAGGCCGATTTCTATCGCAAATCCGATGCCATCCTGTTCATCGAGAGCGAGCACGAACAGGCGCTGAGGATCACCGAACTGTCCGGCAAGCCGGTGCTGTGCGTCGAAACGCATATGGTCAGCTTTCCCGACACGCTGTCGCTGCCGGCACTTAGCCAGGCAGCCCGCAACCTGCCTGCACGGCTGCGGCAGATCAAGTCGCAGGAGGGCCGCAAGAGTGCTGCCAAGACCATTGCTCGCGCCCTGCTTGGCGCCCGCGGTTATGAAACGCTGAAAAACCGGGTCAAGCGACCGGCCTGATCCAAAACGCCTATGCGGCCTGCCGCGCGCGCTGCTGCACGGCTCTGTCGAGTATCGAGAAGAAGGTCATGAACTGGCGATCGGGATCGAGTTCCGGGCGCCCGGCGAAGCTGCGCGCGAGGCCTGAGAGCCGGTCATATTCCTGGTTGTCGTTCCACAGCCGCCTGACGGCCGCGACCCAGTCGGCAAGCGGAGCATCGTAGTCGAGTACCACGCCCCCCGAGCCGATCGCCTCGGGCAGACCGCCGCGCCGCGAGCCGACAACCGGGATTCCGCTGCAATGGGCCTCCGACGCGACGCGGCCCCAGGCCTCTTCCCACTTGCTGGGAGCAAGCAGGATCTTCGTGCGGCCATAGACCGTCTTCATGTCGCTGGTGCGGCTCTCCAGCACGACATTGCCCAAAGGCGCTATCGTCTGTTCGATCCGCTCCCGATGATCCTCCTCGAGCTTCCAGCTTTCGACGAACAGGAACGGGATTTCGCGGCAGGCGCCGGCGATGCGCACCGCGAGCTCAAACCCCTTTTCCTCGTAAGGATTGATCAGCGTGACGAACTGGCCCGTCGTCGGCGTCGAGTAATGCGCCGGGTTGATGGTCGGCGGGATCACCGCCGCCTCGATGCCGAACTCTTGTCTGTAGGTGCGCGCGGTGAAGTCCGAATTGGCGATGTAAAGCGCTGAATGCAATTCGCGCAGATCGCCGCCCAGTTCGTGGAACTCGACATTGCGGAGATAGACGACCAGAGGCACGCCCTCGGCCTGCAGCGCCTTGCCGATCGGCACCGATTTGTGGCACTGGACCACGGCCACATCCGGCTTCAGCCTGTCGACGGCAAAGGCCGCCGCTTCCCAGGGAAACCAGGCCCGCACCACCGGATAGCCGGGATAGCTGTCGATGACCGCCGGCTGCCGCAACAGCTTCATCTTGGCGCGCGCCTTGAAGCCGAAGACACCATCGCCGAACAGGGCGGCGAGCACCGCGGCTTCATGCCCATGTTCGACCAGCTGTTCGGCCAGATGGTGCGTGCTCGACTGCACGCCGCCACTGAACTCGGGTGGGTAGCCGTTGCCGCCTGCAAAAAGAACTTTCATGGGATCGGGCTCCTTGTCGCATCTCGTGTTCTTCGCTCAAAGGCAACAGGCAAAAGTCCGCCGCCTCGCTTTCGACGTCAGGCAAGTTTCGGCGGCTCCAGATTGGCGAAGGGATTGGTACAGGATTGCCAGCCGGTAAACCGGATCGGGTCGTTGGGCGAACTGCGCCAGGCGTAGTCCGTCAGCATATGGAATTCGGCGATGACCCAGCGGTCGAAATGCGCCAAATCCTCCCGCTTCTGCCGAGGCAGCAGACGGCGCGCGGCGCCCAATTTGAGCTCCTCCACAAGAGTGACGGCGTCGCTCAGTTTTTCGCTTGGAAAGTTCCACGGATTCCGGTTGCGGAACTCCAGCACGAACTGCTGCAGATGTTCGATGCGGATGTTCAACTTGCCAAGGTATTTTTCGAGCGTGACGCGCACCAGATCCTCGTCCGAGAATGAGGAAACGGCGGCGTAGGCGACTCCTGTCGAAACCACTCCGCCAGCCACGATGGCCAGGGCGGAGCGTCTGGAAATCTCGATCATCCGATACCTCCTTTCACGCGATCCGACCCGCCGCCCGCAAGGACAGCGCTGCCGCGGTCAGGCTCGGGTTGGCGCAGGAGCAGCTCGGATAGGTGCTGGTGCCGACGACGACCAGATTTCTGAGCTGGTGGTGGATCATGCCGCTGTCGATCACCGAATCGGCCGGGCCGGTGCCCATCCTCAGCGTGCCCTGGACATGCGATTCGGTCGGCCGGATGCCACGATCGAAGAGCTTTTCGACCGGCAGCGGCGCCAAAAGGTCAGGCAATTTCTCCAGCGCGCGCGCCATGCCCTTCACCGCGTAGTCCGATGGCGCCTTGAAGCTGACGAAGGCATTCTCATCCGCGTCAAGCGTGACGAAATTCTCAGGATCGAGCAGGTTTTCGGTGACCACGACAAGCGGCAGCGCCTGGCGCAGCCGCCCCTTTTCGGCACGCATTCCGTGCTGCCAGCGGTTCTCGAAATAGACAAGTGCCGCCGCGTGCTCCGATCGGTGCGGACCGTCATAGAGGCCGAAATTCAGGCCGGTGGTGATGGTGCTGCCGTCGAAATTGTCGACGCCGTCGAGATAGACCTCGAAATTCCAGCCGTAGGATTCATGCAGGCCGCGGCCGACGAATTCGCCGCCCAGGCCGGAGCGTAGCATGATCGCCGCGCTCTGGATGGCATTGGCGCCGAGAATGAAGAGATCGCCGCTGACCTGGTATTCCTTGCCGTCATGCGTGAACGTGACCGAACGGACCGCACCTCCGACGTGATCGAGCCGACGCACTTCCGCACCGAGACAGACCGAGATGTCGGGGTGCTCGAAGACATGCATCAACCCGTTGTTGACGGTGAATTTGGCGTCGACCGGACACAGCCAGCAGCGCAGATTGGCACAGCACGAGGTGCGCTGCGATGTCGGCAGCCGCGCCCGCGCGGTTGGCATGACGAAGTGCTGGCCGGGCTGCGCCGCCTTCATCATCCGGTCCGGTGTCGACATGCGATGCGGCGGTTGCGGAAACGGCTTCGAGCGCGGCAGCATCGCCGCCATGTCGGGATCGCCGGAGATCGACATGATGTCTTCGGCGTCGCAGTAGAACGGCTCGACATCGTCATAGCTGATCGGCCAGTCATTGCCGATGCCGTAGGTGCTTTTCAGCCTGAAGTCGTTGGGATGGAACCTTGGCGTCTGCGCGAACCAGCAGTTGGTCCCGCCGCCCAGTCCGATCGTGTAATTCCACGGCTTGTCGGAGTTGGTCTTGTAGGTCGTCTCGTCGTCGATATCCGTGTTAGCGTTCTGCTCGAGCTGCCATTCATGGGTGTTGTGGCGGCCCCACTCCAGCACCAGAATGCGTGCCTTTCGCCGCTTGGCGAACTCATGCAGGAAGAAGGCCGAACCGAAGCCGGAACCGATCGCGATGAGATCGAAATGATCCTTGGTGATTTGTTCTGGCTTTACGTCCAGCACCATCAGCTACAACTCCACACAGAAATACGCGCTCAGTCCTGGCGCCCGTCGGCGGTCTACGGACCGGTCCTGCATCCGTCTGTCCCTCCCCGGTCTCATGCCGCCATTCTGCCGATCGAGTGATATTCGATGCCGTGGCGGGCGATGACCTTGGGGTCATAGAGGTTGCGGCCATCGAAGATGATCGGCGTGGTGAGCGCGTCTTTCATCGCGTCGAAGGAGGGCGCGCGAAAACTCTTCCATTCAGTGGCGATCAGCAGCGCATCGGCGCCGCGCAGGGCCGCCTCCTTGGTGCCGCACAGAAGCAGGTCGTCGCGCAGCCCGTAGATGGCCTGGCATTCCTGCATTGCCTCGGGATCATAGGCCTGCACATTGGCACCAGCCTTCCACAGCGCTTCCATCAGCACACGCGCCGGAGCCTCACGCATGTCGTCGGTGTTGGGCTTGAAGGCCAGGCCCCAAAGCGCAAAGGTCTTGCCTTTGAGATTGCCCTTGAAATAGCGGTCCACCTTGTCGAAGAGAACCGATTTCTGTGCGTTGTTGCGCTCCTCGACGGCGCGCAGCAGCTTGGCGTCGAACTTGACGCCTTCGGCGGTCTTGATCAGCGCCCGCACGTCCTTTGGGAAGCACGAGCCGCCATAACCAAGACCCGGATAGATGAAATGGTAGCCGATGCGCGGATCGCTGCCGATGCCCTTGCGGACCTCCTCGATGTCGGCACCAAGCTGCTCGGCCAGGTTGGCCATCTCGTTCATGAAGCTGATCTTGGTCGCCAGCATGCAATTGGCGGCGTATTTGGTGAATTCGGCGCTGCGCACGTCCATCACGATCATCTTCTCGTGGTTGCGGTTGAACGGCGCGTAGAGTTCGCGCATCACCGCCTCGGTGTCCTCGCTGTCGGTGCCGACGATGATGCGGTCCGGTTTCATGCAGTCGGCGACCGCGGAGCCTTCCTTGAGGAATTCCGGATTGGAAGCGACGTCGAAGGCCAGGTCCTCTCGGCCTCTTTTCTTCAGCGTTTCAGCGATCCTGGCCTTCACCTTTTCGCAGGTGCCGACCGGCACCGTCGACTTGCCGACGACGATCTTGGGTTTGTCCATCTCGCGACCGATGGTCTCGGCGACGGCCAGCACATATTTGAGGTCGGCCGAGCCGTCCTCACCGGGCGGCGTACCGACCGCGATCATCTGGATCTCGCCATGCCTGACGGCGGCGGCGGCATCGGTGGTGAACTTGATGCGGCCGGCGGCATGGTTCTCCTTGACGAGGTTCTCCAGTCCGGGTTCGAAAATGGGAACCAGGCCCTGGTTGAGCCGCTCGACCTTGGCGGCGTCGATGTCGACGCACACTACCTGGTGCCCGACTTCGGCAAGCACCGCCGCCTGCACGAGGCCGACATAGCCAATTCCAAACACCGTCAAATTCATTCGGTTTCATTCCCATGCAAGGCAGCGGACCGTTTTCGGCCCGGCCAGTTCAAATCGACTTTCCCAACTACTTTACGCTGCATGCTAGTGATTCCGGAAACTGGCATGGCTCGCCGAGCGCCGTGAAGGCAACGCGCTTGACCTGCAGCGAAAGCTTGCGGCCTGGATCGGCGAAGGCTCCCATCCAACCCTTCATCGTATCGCTGCCCCAAAAGCTGAAGAAGATCTTCTGCGCATGGGTGGGTAACTTCGCCGGGTCGGTGATCGTGTTCACCAGCTGACCGTTGACGTACCAGCTCAAGCTGTCCTTCTTCCAGACGAAGGCGTAGTCGTTGAAGGCGTTCTCGGTGCCACCGGGCACGTCGACCAGCTTCTCGTTCTTGCCCTTGCCCGCAATGTAGGCATTGACCTGCACCTTGGAGGTGTCCTTGGTGAGGATCTCGAAGTCGATCTCGTCCCAGGGCTGCTTGTCGGTGGGGCCGATATAGGTGAAGAACGCCGCGTTGAGGCCGGAGCCGGTATCGGTCTTCAGCCGCGCCTCATAGGTGCCGTAGCCGAAGCGCTGCTTGGTCTGGATCTCGCCGCAGGCAAACTCACGGTCTTTCAGCTTCTGCTTCTCGAAGCCGAGCGACAGCACCCCGTCCGACAGGCTGACCAGTCCCTTCGACCAGGTGCAATTCTGATGGCTGCCATTGTTCCAGCCGTCGGAAACATACCAGCGCGCACGATCGAAGCTTTTGAAATCGTCGACAAAGGACGGCGATGTCGGAATGTCCTGGGCATAGGAAGGGGTTGCCAGGAAACTGCCAAGAGCGGCCAGCAGCAACGCACCGAGCGAAATCAGCCGTCGCCGGCCGGCTTGCCCGGTCCGGTGCGCGAACGGCGATGCGTCAATTGCAGTTGTGGACGTAGTTCTCGGATTCGAATTCATACCAAACTCACCTTTGCGCCGTGCGTCCCCAACCCAAAGTCGACATTCGAACCGCTCCTGAACGGGGCCAACCTTGACCTCCTCTGTGACCCTCTCGAATTGCTTTTCCTGCCTCGCATCAAATCCGTTGCAACAGTCGATGGCCTCCACTTTCAACCTCTGCCGGTGCCTGCCGGCCGGGCGAATTCGGCCGTGGCGGCCGAGGAGGCCTTCTCGTCGAAGACCATATCCAGCGAATGACGGAGCTCTTTCATCATGCCGTCCTGGCGCGACAGCGCCGCGATGCGGCGTTCGCAATTCAGGATCGACGTCGTCAGTGCGCTGACTTCGGATGACCGACGGTCGGAGGCGGAGCCGTTTTCCATCGCTTCGACCAGGAAGGCGGCGTTGGTCGACGTCGTCCGGTAGCGATTCTCAAGCCCGACCCTCTCGGCCTCGATCTCGGACGCGATCTGCTCGAACAGCTTTGCCAGACGATCGAGACGTGAAACATCGGCCTGCCGGTCGCGGGCCGGATCCCTTGATCTGAAACCGAATATCGAGGCCATGAACTCAGATTCCTGTCATCGCCGGCTTGTGGGCCGGGCTTCTGGCCGATCCCCGCAGCCGGGGCTCAAAAAACTCGTGTTGTATTGTCCTGCTCCTCTCAAGGAGAGACATCAGACCAATCCGATCGGGGGCCAGTTCGGCTGGTCGTCCAATATGCTGCACCGCAACATAGACTGCCATCGTCGGAGCCGCGAGGCAACCACCAATTCGTAAACTCATAAATCCGGCCGAAATGGTTTGCGTGATGAATGTGCCTTTGCGGACAAACCGCAGGCGCCTGGCACCGCTCTCAACGTTCCTTGCCCGTGCTGGTTCCGGCCATCAGAAAACGCAGCGGCGGCACATGCTTTTGCCTTGACACAAGGCCGACACGGCGAAACAGCGCCTCGAGCTTGTCGGAAGCTACGCCCTGGACGATGGGGACGAGGTTGGATTGGCTGGCGAAAGCGTAAGCCGCGGCCGATGCCAGCCCCCGCTCGGCCTTGACGTCGAGGAAATTGCGCAGCCGATACTTGTCACGCACGTGCCGCTCGTGCCGCCGCAGCACCGCTTTCGAGCCTTCCGGCAGACTGTCGATCGCCAGCAGCGCCAGATCCGCATCGGCCAGACGCTTCAGGTCCTGCGTCTTGTGGCGGCCGCTCAGCGAATCGGCGCGGACGATGGCGCCGTAGCCGCAGGAGCGAATGACCTTGAACCGCGCCCCGCGGGCGACCGCGCGGGCGTAGAGCTCGTAGTCCTCGCCCAGCCGCAGGCTCTCGTCGTAGCGCAACCCATGGCGGTCGAGAAAGGCACGGCTGATCACCGGCTTCAAAAAGCCCAGCTCACCCCTCTGCACGCGCCGCCTGGAGATGTTGCCTTCGACGAAGCGCTCGAAATCGAGGAATTCCGGATCGGCGGCAAATTTAGGCGCGACGATTTTCGTGGCATCGCCGGTCGCATCGTCCCTGATCAGCATGATGTTGTCCGCCGCGAAATCCCAATCGGCGCCAGCAAACAGGCTGCTAAACCGGCCTTCGAGGAAAAAATCGTCGGCATCGAGAATGCTGATGAACGGCGATTTCGAGTCGGCGATCGCTGCATTGCGGGCAAAGGAGGGGCCGCGATTGACGTCGAGGCGCATCACGGTGAGCCGCCCGCTGCCATCGTCGGCGGTTCGCGCGACATCAGCGGTGTCGTCGGTGGAGGCGTCATCGACGACGACGACCTCCGCCACTTCCGGCTCGCGCAACGCGGACGCGATGGCGACAGCGATTGTCGCTGCCGCGTTTTTTGCCGCGATGATCACGCAGACCTCGGATTTCGTCATCGACATGGATTTGCCTCTCGTACAGGTGATATCGATTTGCCCTCGCCCCGTACTCGTTCAATGCCCTATAGAATTGCCATCAGCGTCCAATCTGTCTTTATTCAGCGACTGCCTGGCCGCTCAAAGATGCGGCGGCTGATGTCGGCGGACGCCGCCCAGCCGGCTTCGGCCAGATAGCGAACCGGCGCGCGGCCGCACAGTTCCCACAGCACCGTTCGCCGCTGCGGCCACCGCAGCGACGGCAGCCACGGCGCGATGACCATGCTGAGCAGATCCTCATTGCCGATGCGCGACAGGATCCGGGTTGCGCGCTCCGACAGCAGCGTGCCGGCGGCGCCAAGTAGCACATCGGCGGCGCGCAGGCCAAGCAGCAGCGTGTCATCCAGGCCCTGCGCGGCTGCGGCATCGAGCACACGTTGCTGATCCGCCTCGTCGAGGCGGCTGGCGCTGGCTCTGATATCGCAGACGTAACCCGCACAGGGTTCCCGGTTGAAAAGCGCCTTGGCGACGCTGATGCAGGACAAAAGCAAAGTATCGGCAACCGAGGTGAACGGTACGGTCGCACCGGCGATTTCGACCTGTCGCTTGCGCCGCAGAAACCCGTCCGCATCACGCGGGCTTGGGGAGCCGGGTTGCTGGAGGCGGTAATGAAGATCGACCGTGGATGGTTTCGGGCCGTCGCCGCGGGTCATGTGCTGTTCGCCGAGGAAGCGGACCCACCAGACGGAGCGCGACTTGCCTGCGACCTCATAGCCGATCGTGCGAAGCGCACCACGCGCCCTGAAAAACCCGACCGGCGAAACCAGGATGTCGACATCGCCCGAGGGCTTCATGAAGTGGTCGTCATAGAGCAGTTGCTGCTGGAACGGGCCCTTCAGAAAGACGAAATCGATCTCGTTGGCGCGCAGCACATCATGGATCGCCATCGAATCCATGATGCAGGACGCGTTCATTGAAACCGTTCTCCTGCGGTAGGTGTCGAGCCACTGGAAAAGCTCGGGCGGCCTTTCATGCGCGGGTGCGCGCGACAGGGCCTTGAGGACAAAGGTCGCGACCTTGTTCAGCCTGGCAATGTCGGCAACGTTGGCACCCGCAAGGCCAGGCATCGACACGTCGCCGGCGGCGGCACGCGGCCCGGCGAAATACAACCGCAGGCAGGCCCGCACATAGGCCACCTCGTCGGCACAGTCGGCGGCGCGCAATCGTTCGTATGAACCATCCGGCAAGGCCATTTAGCGCACAGTCTCCCAAAGAAAGCGGTTTGCGCGACGCTTATGCTGCAGGTGCGAAGCAAGCATCGCCAAAAACCTTGATGCCGTAAAGCTTTTCCTTTTGCAGTGCGAAATTTTGCAACCATCGCGTTTAGCGACATCGGCTGAGGGGTGGCGAAAACCACAGTTGAAACACCCCCTTACCAGGGCGTTTCAGCCGATCTTCAGCAAGGATTTTCCAAACAAGATTTACCGCATTAGAGATGCCTAAAAAAGAGGCACCTAAGTGGACACTTTATGCAAGCAAAATCAATCGCTTAAAGAATAGACGTCGACATGGCCCTTGTGCACAAGGAATCGGCTCGAAAGAAGTCAGGGCTTGGGCATGGCTCACACATATGGTGACGCCCGCAACCCGTAATTGATTAACGCTTGGTAAATCAGGCTTGACTCATAAATGCTGCCATGCAGCTATTGCGCTGCAGCATGTACGTGCTGACGGCACTCGACAGGCCGTTTCCAGTCCTTATCGGAGAGTAAAATGGAACAGAATGTTGAAAAGCATGAATACGAAACGCCAAGCCTGACGGTGCATGGTTCGATTGAAACCATCACCCAGGGCGGCGGCGGCAGCACGGCGATCGACGCATCGTTCCCCGCGCACACGCCGATCGGCGACCTGACGTTCTCCTGAGCCAATCGCAGTTTTCCGGGGTGACGACTCTGGATCCAAAAAATTAAGAGAGTCGGGGGCCAAACCTCCGACTCCACTTTCATTGCCTGGAACTGCCCGTGCGTATCGTAAGCGAGGTTTTGGGATGAACTGGAAACTATCCAACCATGATTTGGCCGACCACGATTTGGTGAGTGCGACCAAGGATGCCGTGGCTTGCGAATTCGGCAATGGCCTGGCGCTGCTCAACCTCAAATCCAACATCTATTACAGCCTGAACGGCGTCGGTGCCTTCATCTGGGAGCTGATCCAGGAGCCCAGGTCGATCGCCGACATCCGCGGCGCCGTGCTTGCGCGCTACACTGTCGACCCGGAGCGCTGCCAGGCCGACATCGACGCATTGCTGAAGGGCCTGGCCGACAACGGGCTTGCGAGGCTGCATCATGAGGCACTTGTCTAAGCCGGTCCCGCACAAGGCCATGGTTTTGCGGCAGGAACCCGCGACGGAAACAAGCCCCAGGCAGACGAAGCGTCGGGGAAGCCGGCGCAGTCTGTTCAGGGTTTTCTCCCTGAGCGGCTCGGAAATGATCTTCCTTGGCCGCTGCCTGCTGGTGGTCGCGGCGGTTCGGCTGGGGTTGACGCTGCTCTCCTATAACCGTGTTCGCAGCCTGGTGATGCGGCTCGACGCGCGTCAGTGCGCCTCGATGGGCGAGTTGCGGCGTGTCGCCTGGGGCGTTGCTGCCGCGGCCCGTTTCGTCCCTTACGCCACGTGCCTGACCCAGGCGCTTTCGGGTCAATACATTCTCGCCCGCCAGGGCAATGAATCGAAGATACGCATCGGCATTGAACGCGGCACGGGCGAGCAACTGAAGGCACATGCCTGGCTGATCAGCGACAACCATATCGTGCTTGGCGGATCGATCGACGGTTTCGCTCATCTCATCGATCACGGCAGCCGATGAGCGGCGTCGCCGGAATTCTGCTGCGACAAGGACATCCCCTGGGACACCCACCGGCGGTCGCGGCGGCCGACATCCAGCAGATGCTGGCTCGCATGCGCCATCGCGGCCCTGACGGCAGTTCGTGGTGGCTGGGTGCCAACATCGCGCTTGGCCACGCCTGGCTCAACACCACGGATGAAGCCGGCCCCGGTCCGCAGACGATGGCTGGCGGCAGGCTCGCTATCACCGCCGATTGCCGGCTGGACAACCGTGACGAGCTGCTGGCCAGGCTCGGCATCCGAGACCGGTCGGTCGCCGACGCGATCCTGCTGATGCGGGCCTATCTGCGCTGGGGCGAAACCTGCCCGATGCACCTGCAAGGCGATTTCGCCTTCGCCATCTGGGATGGCGAACGGCAATCGCTGTTTTGCGCGCGCGACCATTTCGGCGTCAAGCCGTTCTACTACCACGCGGCGGACCAGCGTTTTTCCTTTGCCTCGGAGATCGGGCCGGTCCTGGGCGTCGAGGGAGTCGACACACGCATCAGCGAGCACCAGATTTCCGGGTTCCTGGCCGGGCTTCCCGACGACCCACAGTCCACTCCCTACAGCGATGTATTCAGCCTGCCGGCCCGCCACAGCCTCACTGTCACCGCGCAACAGGTGGTGCTGCGCCGCTACTGGCAGATCGAGCCGTCGGCGCGGCCCTTGCGGTCCGATGCATCAGAGGAATTCGCCCACCTGTTCTCGCAATCGGTGCGCAACCGCATGCGGGGAAGTCAGGCGGTCGGCGCAATGCTGAGCGGCGGCCTCGATTCCTCGTCGATCGCCTGTGTCGCCGGCCTGCAGAATGCCGCCGCACGCAAACCGAAGCTGCCCACCTTCTCGCTGATTTTCGAGAAGGGCTCGCCGATGGACGAGCGGCCGTTCATCGATGCCGTCCTCGACCAGCAGCAGTTTGACCCGACACTGATACCAGTGGGCAACTATGCGCCATTCGCCGAATTCGAACGCGTGCTGGAAGAACAGCAAGGAACGTTCCTGGCACCGGGCCTGACGCTCACCCGCGGCATCTATCGGACTGCCGGCGCCAAGGGCATCAAGGTGCTGCTTGACGGCCATGGCGGCGACGAGGTCGTTTCCCAAGGCCACGGCCACCTGCACGAGCTTGCCAATGCCGGCAGATGGATGGATCTGTGGCGCGAGGTGCGCAGCGCCTCCAACACCTATGGCGACAGCACGCTTGGCCTGTATTTCCAGTTCCTGACCCTCTACGGGCCGGCCTGGCGCGTCGCCAGACTGAGACATCTGGCGAACCGTACGCTGAACAAGTTTCGCAAGCCGACTGGGGCGCCGCGCGGCTGGCGCGACCTGATCAATCCGGATCTGGCCAGGCGCACCGAGCTGGTCGACCGGTTTCATCGGGCCGGCTACATGCCGCCCGGCATCCAGGCCAGCGACGCCTTGAGCCATCGCTGGATCCTGTCAAACGGCTATGTCCCGCATGCTTTCGAGGTTCTCGACAAGGCCGCAGCCAATTTCGGCGTCGAGCCGCGCTACCCCTTCTGGGACAAGCCGCTGGTCGAGTTCTGCCTGGCACTGCCGGGTGAGGAGAAGCTGAGCCACGGCTTTGGCCGCTATGTGCTGCGCCGCGCTATGCAAGGCGTCCTGCCGACGGCGGTGCAGTGGCGGCGCGACAAGATCGATTTCACCGCCAATCTCGTCAACGGCATGCTGCGCAACCACCGCGACCTCCTGGAACAGCTGCTGGTCTCGGATGCGAGCCGCATCGCGCCCTACGTCAATCTGCCTCAGGTGAGTGCTGCCTATGCGCGACTGCTGCGCCAACCCGATCAGGCAGCACCCCTGGATGTACAGTATGTCTGGCGCTCGGCCTCACTGTCGCTCTGGCTGCGGCAACTCCAGCACAGCGGGAGCCCCGCATGACACCGCGCAACGAGCCGCTCGCCGCATACAGTGATAATCCCCGTCCGCATGGCCGGGTCGTGCGGGAACGCCGCTTCTACCGGGCCTATGGCCTGACCATCGCGTCCGAGGTGACGTTGCCCGAACTGGAGCCGGGGGCGCCGGGGGCGGCCGATGTCGTCATCGCCGTCGGCGCGATCGGCCTGCCAACGCCCTCGCCCGAGGCCGCGACCGACTTCCGTTTCGAGCCGGACCGGCAATATCTGGCCTGGCATGCCGTCGGCGCGTTCCTGATCAGCGATGGCCGCCGTATCGACATCGAGCCGGCGCCCGGCGTCGACGATACGCTGATCGCGTTTCCACTGCTCGGCCCAGTCATGGCGCTGCTCTTGCACAGGCGCCGCCTGCTCGTTCTGCATGCCAGCGCCATTGCCGTCGCCGGCACGAGCGCCATCTTCATGGGCGACAAGGGGGCCGGCAAGTCGACGACGGCAAGCGCTATGATCCGGGCCGGACATCAACTGCTTACCGATGACGTGGTGGCGCTGAACCTCGCCGATCCGAGTGAGCCGATGATTGTTCCGGGTTTTCCGCAGATCAAGCTGGCGGCTGACGCCGCGGCGGCGATCTCGCTCAGGCAAGCGGACGTGCGGCCGCAAGTGCATCCGGCGATCGACAAGATGCAGCATCGCCTGAACGGTGGCTTTTCCGGCGAAACGGTGCCGGCGACCAGGATTTATATTCTCGAGCGCGGCGAAAGGGCCGATATCACGCCCCTGCCTGCCATTGCCGCCCTGCCGGCCATCATCAAATTCTCCTATGTGACGCGTTTCGGCCGCGCGGCCCTGCCCGACGATTTCGCGGCGACACATCTTCGGCAATGTTCATGGATTGCTAACCATGTCGGCGTGTGCCGGCTGGAAGTCCCAACGGGTCTGGACAGGATCGGCGAAGCCGTGGGCCTGATCGAAAGGGATCTGGCGGCTGGCAGTCGGCGGTCGTGAGCGCAATCATGTCGAAGTCCTCAATCCTTCGCCTGTCGCTGTTTCGAGAAATTGCCGCATTCGGCGCCGCCATTGCCCAGATCGGCGGTCGGCGAGCCTGGACGGCACTGATTTTCCTCATCCTGGGCAGCCTGACCGAGGGCATCTCCATCCTGCTGCTCATCCCGCTGCTGCACCTGGTCGGACGCTCCGACCAGGATTTTGCAGTCAAGCTGCCGAACAATGATCTCGTGCGCTGGCTGGTGCCGGATGGCACGCTGCAACTGACGACGGTGCTCTGTGCACTCGTCGGGCTTGTTGCGGTGCAGGCAGCATTCAACCGCTTCAAGTCGGTCTACATGGCCAAACTGCTGTTCGATTTCATCAACCGCGTCCGCATGAACCTGTTCGAGAGCATCGGCAAGGCGCGCTGGGGTGTTTTTACGCGCATGCGGAGTTCCGACCTCGATCATGCCCTGACCGGCGACATCGACCGCGTCCAGGGCGCTGCGTTCTCGCTGTTGATGCTGGTGCAGATCGCCGTACTTCTGGCCGGCTATCTCTTGATTTCCACGTTCATCTCGCCGGTCATGACGTTGTTTGCCGTCGTCATCGGCATCCTGATGTTCGTGGCGCTGCAGCCCTTCCGGACACGGGCCACTGCCTTTGGCCGGGTGCTGACCGCCAATCGCCAGGACCAATACCGGACGGTCTCGGAATTTCTTGGCGGCATCAAGGTGGCCAAGAGCCTGAACGTCGAAGCCAGCTATTTCGCGCAATTGCAGTCGACGCTGGAAAAGATGAAGGCCGACAATGTCGACTATGTGCGCAACAGCACCATCGGCACCGCGGTGTTCCAGGTGGCGAGTGTCGTCGGCCTGAGCCTGTTCATCTATGTGGCGCTGGTCCGCTTCAACCTGTCGCTGGCCGAGATCGTCGTCCTGCTCCTGGTCTTCATGCGCATCGCGCCGCGCTTCATGGACATGCAGACACAGGCTCAGCAGGTGCTGATCAATATGCCCGCCTATACGGCGATGCGCAGCATGCAGGCGCGTTTCGATGCCGAACGCGAGCCAGGCGATGGCGCCGCCGGGGAAGGCAGCAAGTTGTCGCTCGCCACCGGGCTCAACCTAAGGGACGTTTCGTTCTTCTATGGCGACGACCCTGCCAAGTCGGTGGTCACCGGCATCACCTTCGGCCTGCCGGCTGGCAAGGTCACCGCGCTGATAGGTCCTTCCGGATCGGGCAAGAGCACGATTGCCGACATGCTGCTTGGCCTGCTCGAACCGACCACCGGCAAAATGCTCGTCGACGGCGTCGAGATCGATGCCGTCAATCGCCGCCGCTGGCGCGGCCAGGTGGCCTATGTGCCGCAGGACGTGTTCCTGATGCATGACACGATCGCCGCAAACCTGCGCCTTGCCGCGCCGCGGGCCAGCGATGACGATCTGTGGACCGCGCTGCATCAGGCGCACGCCGGCGAATTCGTCGAACGGCTCGACCTCGGGCTCGAGACGGTGGTCGGCGACCGCGGCGTGCGGCTCTCGGGCGGCGAACGCCAGCGCATAGCGCTTGCGCGCGCACTGCTGCGCAAGCCGTCGCTGCTCATCCTGGACGAGGCCACCAGCGCGCTCGACTGGCAAAACCAGTCGCTGATCGCCAGGTCGATCGATGGATTGCGCGGCACGATGACGATCCTGACCATAGCGCACCGGCCGTCGATGATCGCCTTCGCCGACTGGGTGGTGGCGATTGAAAACGGCCGTATCGTCGAGGTCGGCCAATATCAGCGGCTGAAGGAGAAAGCCGGCAGCCGGTTGTCGAGGATGCTGTCGAGTGAACAGTCGGAGACCAAACCCGCCAACGTCGCCTGAGGCGGGTCGGGCGCTGGTTAGTGCAGGCTGCGCCTGGCGCTGCCCAGCTTCTCGCCTTCGGCGACCTCGGGGGCATTCAGTTTTCGTTCAACGTCACGAGCCATGTCGGCCGGCGTCGGCGCGCTCCTGGCGATCATGGCATAGATGAGCACGAAATAGCCCGCCTGAATGACCACGGCGCAGATGATGACGCGCAGCAGTATTGTACCTATCGACGCGCCGCCCAGCCACGACCAGCCGACGACGATCGCCAAAGCGAAAATCATCCCGAGGATGAATTTTGGAAGCGCCATACCCAACAGCCCATAAACCGGCTCGGGTATATTTAACGATTGCCCCACCCGAGCGCCGTCCCTTGTCATGTGGGCTTGTTAAGGTCGCCCACTCTCGACCGGTTGCTTCCGGCCTTTGATACCTGTCGCTACTCTGACAGGTATAATTTGCAATTCTATTAAGGCGAACAGTAGGCGGCAAGGGCAACTGCGGATATTTTTGATTGAGCTTTTGCGATCGACTCTGCCATGGTGCAATGCACGCGACCGGATTCAAGCCGATCTCCGGCCATCCGCGGTTTTCAGTAGAATGGGCAATATTAAGTAGTATTTTATATGGTTTTTCCCAAGTATCATGGCATGCTAAAGCACTAACGTGTCCCTCATCCCGGCAGATAGGTAGGCCTGCCTAAAAACCGCCCCAAAAAGGTCCTTATTTTTTCAATGCTGCCCGTTTATTGTCACAAATGTGCTAAACATCCCGAAATTTGTGCATGTCTAGCTTATTATTTAGTCAATTCATGACGTGACTATTTCAACGGGGTGGGAAATTGTGTGTTGCGCTGCAACATTTTTTTGGTATCGTGTGGTGAACCATTCGTTCAACGCATGGAGTTTACGGCATGAGGGACGTTGCCAAGTCGGCCACGGCGAGCTTTTCGCAGGCTGACATCGATTTTCCGCCGCCGATCGGCGGCCTGCTCAAACGCAGCTTCGATATCACCGGTTCACTGATTGGCTTGATCGCCCTCAGCCCGCTGTTTGTCATGATAGCGCTGCTCGTCAAGTTTTCCGACGGTGGCTCGATCTTCTACGGCCACAGGCGAATCGGGCGCGGCGGGCGGATTTTTCCTTGCCTGAAGTTTCGCACCATGGTTCCGGACGGCGACAAGGTGCTGGCAGCCTATCTCGCCACCAACCCGGACGCCAATGCAGAATGGATCGCGACCCGCAAGCTGAAGAGCGACCCGCGCGTCACCCGCGTAGGAGCGGTGCTGAGGAAACTCAGCCTCGACGAACTGCCGCAGATCATCAACATCCTGCAGGGCGACATGAGCCTTGTCGGCCCTCGTCCGGTCGTGCGCGACGAACTGGAAATCTATGGCACATCCGCGGTCTACTACCTTAAATCCCGCCCGGGCCTGACCGGCCTGTGGCAGGTCAGCGGCCGCAACGATGTATCCTATGACAGCCGCGTCGCCTTCGACCGCCACTATGTCGAGAACTGGTCGCTGTTCGAGGACGTTCGCATCATCATCAAGACCGTCCCGGCCGTGTGGATGTCGCGCGGCTCTTACTGACCAGCCTTTCGCCGATGCCAGACATTGGTGCCGGCCATTCTACGCAAGCTCATCGGGCGATGGGGCTAAAGCGGATCGGAACGTTCAGTTGAAAACAGATATGTTCGAAGCCTTTCGCAACGGCCCGGTTTCCGGCCGCCTGCGGCGGGCGCGTTTGCTGGCCACATGCCTTGCCGTGTCGCTCGTCATCCCCCACATCGCAGCCGCCGGCGACTACCGCCTCGGGTCGCAGGACAAGCTGACCATCCGCGTCGCCGAATGGCAGACCGTGGAAGGCACATTTCGTGACTGGTCGGCGGTGAATGGCGAGTACACGGTCGGTCCATCCGGCACACTATCGGTGCCGTTCGTCGGCGAGATGCCGGCATCCGGCAAGACCACATCCGAAATCGCAACAGCGATCGGCGAGGCTTTGCAGAAAAAGCTCGCTCTATCGGACAGACCGGAAGCCTCGGTCGAGATGGCGCAGTTCCGGCCATTCTACATTTCGGGCGAAGTCCAGAACCCTGGCCAGTTTCCTTATGTGCCCGACCTGACAGTGTTGAAGGCCATCAGCGTCGCCGGCGGCATCAGGAGAAACGCCGACTACGGCCCTCAACTCGGCAAAGACCTGGTCACCGCCAAGGGCAATTTCGATGTCTCCGACGACCAGCGCATTCGGCTTATCGTCAGGCGCGCCCGCATCGACGCGGATATGGCCGGCAAGGCGAGTTTCGACGTGCCGAAGGAGGTCGAGGGCGATCCGCGACTGCCAGCCATCGTCGCGGACGAGATGACGATCCTGACGGCCGACCAAAAGGCGCTGAAGCTGAAACTCGAGGCACTCGACGATCTGAAAGGGGTTTTGGAATCCGAGATCGAATCGCTGCAGAAGAAGATCGTCAATCAGCAGCAGCAGGTCGACCTGGCGCAGCAGCAACTCACCAGCATCGGTCCGCTCGCGCAGAAAGGCCTGATCGCCAACGCCCGACTGCTGGATTCGCGGCAGTCCGTCGCCGACCTGCAAGGCAAGATCCTGGACTACGAAACGGCCATCCTCACCGCCAAACAGGCGATCAGCAAGGCAAAGCAGGACGCCATCGATGCCCAGAACACCTTGAGTTCAAGTCTCGCCACCGACCGGCAGCAGACCGAAGCCGACCTGAACGAGGCCGCGCTCAAGGCGAATATGCAGAAAGGCCTGATCGCCCAGGCCACCGATCCCGCGACGACGGCCGCTATGACAAATGATCAGCAGCCCACCCTGCTCTATTCACTGGTGCGCAATGTCGACAGCAAGACCAGCGAAATCGCCGCCAAGGAAGACACACTGGTGCTGCCTGGCGATGTGATCAAGGTCAAGCTGGCACCGCTGGCCAGCCAGTAGCCCGACTTCCAACACGATCCAGTGTTTCGAGCCAGAGCCTCACCCCGATAGAATCGGGATGAGGCTCTGGCTCTGTTGTTTGAACATCTCCCTGCGGAAACGGTAATAACCGTCTCGGGATCGAGGCTTCCCGTCCGAGCACATGCCTGCTCAAGGGGACGGCCGCTCCCTTCAGCCCGCGAGATGATGGTTTATGACGGACCGGCCGCCGCCGGACGGCCGGCATGCCGGGGCCAGTCAGCCTCCCCCCTGGCCGCCTCCGCCGGCGCCAGGGCCTGCGACCGCCGCGTGCGGCTGGAAACGGGCAGCCGCACCAGCTTGAAGAAGCTGAAATACATCAGGAAAGAGCCCATGATGTAGGGGTTGAGAATCTCGACCTCGACGAAGGAGCGGATCAGCAGCAGCACCATCACGCCGAAGAGGATCACCGAATCCGCCTGCCAGGTCCTGAAGATGACCGCCGAAACGTGGCCGTAGAGCGTGCGCAGCATGATCAGCGAGACCAGCGTCGCCCCGACGAAGCCGAGCTCGACGAGGGCCTCGATATAAGTGTTGTGGAAGTGGAAGCCGGTGCGGGTGGTGATGTAGAACTCGTTCCACAGCCGCTCGGCTTCGGCGAAGCCCTGCACCCAATAGGCTGCATAGCCGACGCCGAGAAGCGGCGCTTTTTGCACGGCGTTCCAGCCCTGCTCCCACAGATAGGTTCGCCCGGTGAGCGTCGAATCCTTGCCGAAGAGGCCGAGGACGAAGTCCATCAGCCCGAGATTCAAGGCGACGAAGGCAGTCACCACCAGCAGGCCGGCGCCGACCAGGAAGATCACCCGGCGATAGCGCCGTGACAGAAGTTTGCTCATCGCAAGAAGCGCCACCAGCGCCAGAACTGCCGGTATCGAGGCCATCGAGGTGGCGGAATGCGAGACGACCAGCACATAGGCCGACAGCAGCACGACGGGCACCGCCAGGATGAAGCTCAGCCGGCCGCGCCTGTAAAAGGCAAGGAAGACGGCGCAGAAATAGATGCCGAGCGAGCCGACAAAGCCGATCTGGTTCTTGGAGGCGAAGGCGCCGACAAAGTTGACGGTGCCGTCGAGAACGTCCTCGGAATAGTTCGCAACCTTCAGCGAATAGAGAAGGACGACGAATATCCCGACCAGCGCCCCTATGGTCAGCGTGCGCACGCTGACGGTACGCGCAGCGACATATGCGCAGGCGATATGGGAAAAATACTGGATCGACGTCCTCGTGGTGACGCCGGGCGCCTGCGACCAGAAAACCGAGAAGCAGACATAGGCCGCAAACAGCAGCGGCAGCCAGGCGCTGGACAGATGTCGCAGGAACCGCCGGTAGTCGACCAGGATGAGCGGAAGCCAGACCGCATAGTAGGCCAGGATCAGCACCTGGCCGAAAATGACCGAATAGGAAAACGCCCAGATCGAGACGGCTACGGCAAAGGCGCCATAGACCGAGTTCTTCTCGGGATCGACCAGCAGGGACTTTGGAATCTTCATCTCAGATTCCCGCCGACACGACCCAGGGCCGGCAAGCCATGAGCCGGCCGGAATCTTCGCAAACATGGGCGTGCAATAAACGGCGTCTCCATTGTGCAGTGCAATATAACCTATCGCGCCCTGCGCTCAATGGCAAATCCGGTCACCTTGTCTTACAGCGCGGCATCTGCAGAGAGGTCCGTCCGGCCAGGTGGCCTGGATCAGGCTCTGTCTCCTGTCGGCGCAAACGCTACCACAGGGCTCCGCCGGTTATCTGTATGTTTTCCATGGTGATGCCCTTGGCCAGGTCCGAGCACAGGAAAACGGCCAAAGCGGCGATCTCCTGCGGTTGCAGCATGCGCTGCTGCGGGTTGCCTTTGGCGATCTCGGCCATCGCTTCCTCAGCGGTGCGCCCCTTACCCTCGCGCTCGACGACTTGCGCCACGTTGCGGCGCATCAGTTCAGTTTCGACCCAGGTCGGGCTGATCATGACGCAGGTGACGCCATGCGCGGCCCCTTCCAGCGCCACGCAGCGCGTGAGACCGAGAAGGCCGGCCTTGGACGCGCAGTAGGCAGGGTTGTCCTTCCAGCCAACCGAGGCAGCGGTCGAGCCGATATTGACGATGCGGCCCCAGCCGCGCTCCATCATACCGGGCAGAACCGCGCGGGTGGCGCGGAAGGCGCCGGTCAGGTTGGTGTCGACGATCTTGTCCCACAGCGCGTCGGAATGGCCGCAGACCGGCTGCTCTGCGGTGGTGCCTGCGGCGTTGACCAGAATGTCGGCGGGGCCGATGGCGGCTTCGGCATCCGCCGCGAAACGGTTGGTGACATCGCTGTTACGGACGTCGAGATGGGCGGCGTGAACTTTCGTTCCATGCGCGGCGAGAGCCGCGAGCACGCGCTCGATCTCGTCCGCGCCTGGATAATAGGCGGCGTCTGATCTGTCAGCGTCGGCGGGCGCGATGTAGGAGCCGACGGCGACATTGGCGCCGGCTTCAGCCAAGGCCGTCGCAATGGCGAAGCCCATGCCCGAGAAACCGCCGGTGACGATGGCACTGCGGCCGGAAAGGTTGTTCATGGCGCACGGTCTCCGCTTCGTTCCGGGCAGGCAATCAGGCCCGGCCGGATTTGGCAATCACACCGGCCAGCCTCCATCGACAGCGATTCATGTTTCCTGGAGAGGTTTGCCCAGCCATTCGCGATAGAAGCCTTCGAGGTCGGGCTCGAAATCGTGAACTATGGGATAACCGGGTGCCGCCGCTTCAACCTCATGCAGCGTGCCGCACTGCGGACAGATGAATTCGCGGATTTCCATCCATTCGGGATCAGGGAGATCGCTGTTGGGATAGATCTCCCGCAAAGCCTCCTCGGTGTTGCGCACGTTGATCGCGGCGTTGAGCTTCCAATTCTTGCGATAGTCGCCAAAGGAGTGGCCGCATTCGCAGCGGGTGATCCGCTCGTCGCCGCTCTGGCAGATGAAGAGGTGGTCCGAGACCGGCAGCAGGATCGGGTCCTTCCAGGCGACACGGTCCTGATAGACGACAACCATCTTGAAGAAGCGGTCATCATCCTTGTAGGCGCTCATGATGCGCCTTGTCTGCGGCCAGGGCAGCTTGCCGGCGGCCAGATCGCCGAGGACTTCCTTGCTGTATGAGGTCATGGCTTTGCTCCCGGCATGAAGATCGATCTGGCGTCGACGTTCCAGAACTCGCTGAATTCCTTGGTGAAGCGCGACGACAGCTTGATCGCGCTGGTGTACATTTTCTTCACCTCCGGGGCGAAGTCCGCCTTTTCGACTCGGCCACGCTCCTTGGCGATCCAGTCCGAAACCGGGATCGCCTTGGCCAGACGCTCCTTGCGCATGGCGGCGCGGCGTTTGACCGTGGCGTCGATATCGGCAACGGGATAGCCGTCTCCATCGTCCTTAAGCACGATGCCGAACACCTGGTCCGCCGCCTCGCGGGTGAGAAAGCCGTTCTCGACATCCCAGGCCGTCTTGATCGGATCGCGCTCCAGCACGTCGCCATAGCCGCCGCCGCCATTGTAGGAATGGCTGAAGATGTCGCCGGATTTGTGCGGCGAGGTGATGTAGGGACCTTCGACCACGACATGGTCGCCGCCGATGTTCTTCTCGTAGTCGGAGACGTCAGGGTCGATGCCGGGCGCGTGCGCCAGCGGCGCACCTTTGGCGGCCAGTTCGTGGATGTTGGAATTACGCACCGCGCGATGCTTCTGGCAGGTCGGCGCCGGATAGCCGCCGCACATGCCGCCATTGTCGAACACGCGCGAGGAGTGCTCGGAGGTGTGGAGCCGCAGATGCGAGGTCTTGTTGATCAGCCAGGTCGAGACGAAGGAACAGCCGCCGCGATATTTGCCGGCGCCGCCGGAATTCGGCACGATCGAGCGGCCGATATAGACCATCGGCATCGACTGTTCCCAGACCTCGATGTTGCCCATGTCGGATTCCGGATTCCAGCCGACATAGGCGGTGTCGAGGCCATCCTTGATGGCCAGCGCGCCGGAACCGGCGGCGGCGCATTCGAAATGCGCCATGCCGAACGGCGTGCCGTACTGGCTTTCGCCGCCCATTTCGATCATCGGGCTGTTGACCTGGCCGACAAAGGCTTCCTCGACAAAGCCACGCGCCACGAAGCCGCGCGACAAAAGCCGCTGGAAGACGCCGTAGGCCGGCAGCAGCAAGGCCCATGAAGTGGCGGTGGCCACCATCTCGTTGTCGGGATTGGTCCAGGTGCCGTGCGGCAGTTTCAGTTCGGTCGCCATCCAGGCGCCGTCATTGACCAGTCCTTCGAAATTCATGTGCTGGGTCAAGGTGACGAACATGCCGCCATCCATGCCGGCCGGCGTGCAGTTCATCGAATGGTAGCCCCAGGGCTGCGTGCCCTCGAAGTCCATGGTAATCTTGCCGTCGGTGGTGATCTCCATCTCGATCGGGATGTTGTAGAGCCAGTCGGGATCGCCGAGCAGCTGGAAGCCGGGCTTTCCCGCGGTGACGTGGCCGTAGAAGGTGTGGCCGCGATAGATGCCGGGCACGGTGAGTTGGCGGGTGCGGGCGAGCTGGGCGCGGCGGCCTTCCTCGATGAACTCCTTCGACACCTTCATCCAGTAGTCCAAGCCGATCTCAGAGATCAACTGCTTGACGCTTTCGCGCATGTCGATGCAGGAGGCTACCTTGGCCTTCTCGTCGAGCACCCAGTAGATCGGCATGCGCAGGTTGCGCTCGCAGCGGATGACGTAGTCGCGGCGGATCTCGTCGTTCTCGCCGATCTTCTCGGCGCAGACGAACAGGCCTTCGGTGAAGCGCTCCTGCGCGAGACAGACGTCGCCGCCCGGCGTGATGCCGCCGGCTTCCAGTTCGTGGCAAACAGCGCCGGCCCAGCCGACCAGCGTGCCTTCATGGAAGATCGGCACCACGTCCATGACGTCAGGCACCTGCACGGTGCCGATGAAGGCGTCGTTGTTGGCGAAGATGTCGCCTTCGCGGATGCGCGGGTTGTCCTCGTAATTGTTCTTGATCATCCATTTGATGAAGCGGCTCATCGTATGGACATGCACCATGATGCCGTTGGACAGTGCAATGGCGTCACCCTCGGGCGTATAGATGGCGACCACCATTTCGCCGACCTCGCGCACCCCGGGCGACGCCGAGATGCGGCGCGCCATTTCGCGTGCCGAGACGCAATAGGCACGCAGCTTGGTGTGCAGCGTCTCGAATTTCAGCGGATCCTGGTTGCGCAGCGTGAGTTCCGTGATGCCGTCATAGCAGCCGGTCTCTTCCATCAGCCGCTCGGAATCGAGCAGTCGTTCGCGAAGGCGCAGGGCCGAGGCAGGTTTGTCCAACATGGCGGTCGCCCTCTCAAGCGTGGGTGTAGTGCAGCAGCGTCCATTCATCGACATGGACGCGGTCCTGCGGATGAACGACGAGCGTGGTGGCGGGATGTTCGATGATGGCCGGGCCGATGACTTCATGGCCGGGCTGCAGCAGATCCATCTCGTAGAGATTGGCCTTGTGCCAGCGTCCGCCGATATAGGCTTCGCGGGCGCCCTTGTGCGCGGCTGCCGGATTGGAGGCGCCGAGCGGACGCTTGAGCAGCACCGGCTTGACCTTGTCCGCGGTGGCGATCAGCCCAAGTTCGGTGATGGTGAAGCCAGCTTCGCCATAGCGCGACACGCGATGGTTGACCTTGGCATAGACCGCCTCGAACTCGTCGATAACCTTGCGCATGTCGTCGGCGGAATTGACCTCGGCCAGCGGCGCCATGACTTCGACGTCCTCGAGCTGGCCGGTGTAGCGCATCATCAGGAACGGCACGGTCCTGATCTTCTCTCTGGCATGACCGTCGGCGATCATTTCGTCGACCGCGGCCTTGGTCAGATCATTCCAGACCGTGGTGACCTTTGCGCCAAAAGCGGTCAGCGTCGCCTCATCGGCGCGTGACGGAATGTCGTGCTGCGTCGACACCGAATGCCGGCGCATGAAATCGGCCGTGGTGCAGCCGAAGGCGGAGAAGGCGGCCGCGAACTGGAAGGTGATGATGTCCTTGAAGCCGATGCCCCTGGAGCAGCCGGCCAGATGCAGCGGACCGGAGCCGCCATAGGAGAGCAGGGTGAATTCGGAGGGGTGGATGCCTTGACCCGAAATGACCCGGCGCAACGCGTTGTTGGCATCGGACTCCAACAT
>NZ_RZQG01000049.1:0-15674 GCF_003998635.1 Mesorhizobium sp. M7D.F.Ca.US.004.03.1.1 | reverse complement strand
GCAAACAGCACCGCGGCGAGTGCCACGCGCATGCGCCAGCCGCCGGAGAAGGACGAGGCCGGACGGCGCTGTGCGGCGTCGTCGAAGCCGAGGCCGGCGAGAATGGTAGCGGCGCGAGACTCGGCCGAGTGCGCATCAATATCGGCCAGCCGCA
Organism: Mesorhizobium sp. M7D.F.Ca.US.004.03.1.1; assembly: GCF_003998635.1. Classification (NCBI taxonomy): domain Bacteria; kingdom Pseudomonadati; phylum Pseudomonadota; class Alphaproteobacteria; order Hyphomicrobiales; family Phyllobacteriaceae; genus Mesorhizobium; species Mesorhizobium sp. M7D.F.Ca.US.004.03.1.1. Next base: position 15,520 of record NZ_RZQG01000049.1, on the reverse strand, counting down.
TATGGATGTCGGCGATGCGGTGCGGATCGGTCGCCGTCTTTTCCTCTTCGAGCAGCGCCGTGCGTTCGAGATCGGCCTTGAGCACAATCTCGATCAGCGGGTCCTCGGTGCCTGGCGCTTCCTGCGCCACCTGGCCGATGCGGGTGCTCTTCGGCAGGCTGATCGAGCCTGTCTCGGACGGGAAATCGCCGGTGATGGCCTTGAACAGCGTCGTCTTGCCGGTGCCGTTGCGGCCGACAAGGCCGGCCTTGGTGCCGGCCGGCAAGGTCAGCGAGGCATGGTCGAGAAGCAAACGTCCGGCCATGCGGAGCGATAGGTCATTGATGATCAGCATGGCCGCGCTTTTGCACCGGACATCAACGCTTCGCAAGACCTTGTGGGCCAGTTGGCCGCACAAGGTCTTGAAACGACGCCCATGAGGGCGCCGTCAAAGCAGTCGAACAGTGGCTCGCCTACCGGGCAGGCAGCGCTCAGGCAGTCGCCTTGCGCTTCGTCGCCTTGGCGACAGTCGCCGGCGCTGCTGCCGGTTTGCGGCCAAGTCCTGTCGACTTTGCCAGCGCCGATCGTGTCGCCGAGTAGTTCGGCGCAACCATCGGATAGTCCGGCGGCAAGCCCCATTTGGCCCGATAGTCGTCCGGGCTCAGGCCGTAGTCGGTCCGCAGATGCCGCTTGAGCGACTTGAACTTCTTTCCGTCCTCAAGGCAGATGATGTAGTCGGGAAACACCGACTTCTTCGGATTGACTGCCGGAACCAGGTTTGGGGTTTCCGCGACAACTGCACCAGCGAGCTTGCGGACCGAAGCACTGACGCTGGCAATCAACTCAGGCAGACCGGAAGCCGGAAGAGGATTGTTGCCTACATAGGCCGAGACAATATCGGCCGTCAGCTCGATAACGGTCTTATCATCGATATTTGACAATTCTTTCACCTTATTTGCGACAAAATCATCCACCCCAGCGAAGACTTGTGTCGATGTATCTCTTTAACCGCGTCCCCCAACGGACCGCCAAGTCTCAAAAGGAATTAAGAATCGGCAAAAGTAGCTTTCATGCGAAATCGGCGCTATGCAAATTAGAAAATCTAATACTTGGAACTTGCAGACTTCGCAGCAGGGCTGTCGGCCAATATCTCCAGAATACGCTTCCAGCGGGCGCAACGCCCGAAATCCTTTTGTTCTATCGCCTTTTCGGCCTTCATCGCGGCGTAAAGCGGCGCCTCGGCGCCAAACTCCTTGATCAGCCAATGCGCTTCCTGAATGGCCAGACGTTCATTCTCGTCAAACATGGCTTTCGGCCTCCGAACGTTCCACACCGACCGCGACGCAACTGCCGATGACGAGGACGGCTCCAACAATGGCCGTCATCGTCAGCCTTTCACCGGACAGGGTCAAAAGCAGGGTCGAAGCGATCGGCGTGAGATAGGCGACGACCGCGACCCTGCCACTGCCTTCAAGCTTCAAGGCGCGTGACCAGAAATAGTAGCCCAACCCCATCGGACCGGCGCCCAGATAGAGGCCGAGAGCCAGGTCCGTACCGACGGGCCAGGCGAAGCCGTCGCGAACGCACCACAGAAACGTCAAGGCGACGCCGATCAGCGCCGATGGCAGCAACAGACGATCCGGCGAGGTGGCAATCCGTCCCACCATGATCGAATAGAAGGCCATGCACAGTGCGGATCCGAATGCGGTGAGATAGCCGACGAGATCGCCCTGGAGCCAAGACTGGTTACGCCCTCCCGAAATCACCAGTGCAACGCCAATGAAGCCCACCACCGCGGCAAGGCCCAGCACTGCCGGGCGCCGCGGATTCTCCAAGGCGATGACCGCCGCCGCGACCATCAACGGCCAGGTATAGGCCATCAGATTGGCCTCGATCACCGGCATCGAAGCGAAGGCGATGTATTGCAGCACCATGGTGCCGACCAGACCAATGAAGCCGACCGCGAGAGAGATGAGCGCGGCCCCGGCCGTGACCGGCGCGGCTCTTTCCCGGCTCATCAGCCGGATGGCGGCGAAGACGAGTGCAGCGCCCGCAAATTGCAGGAACTGCACCTGGGACACCGGGTGGCTGGCCAGCAGGGATTTGCCGACCAGCGCATTGGTCGACCACAATGCAACCGCGCCGGCAGCGAAGACCAGCGCGGATATCGAGCCTGATCCATGCCGAAACAACCGGCATGGGACTCTATTTTGCTGTTCGACCATGATCCTGTCCGGAAACCGGTTCCCACTTTTCGGGATCATGGTTCATTACCATGATTCCCTGGCTCCGCCCGGAACCGACGCATCGACGGGGGCGGGTACCGGATGCTCTGCCTCGAACCGGCGATAGGCTGGCAGCTGGTTGGTCCAGACATCTTCGGCCAGCTCGTTGACCCACTCACGGTCGTGGTCGTTGTCGGCGGCGAGATAGAACATTCTATTATCGTCGACATAGGGTTTGGCCACCGAGCGCTGGTTGAGCACCAGTGTGACGCGCTCGCCGAACCGGATCGGGGCGGTGCGATGCAGGACGCCCAGGAACTGCCCGAGCGTCGCGTAGTTCATCTTGTGATCAATGCGCATGACACGGTTGCGCGGGATCTCGCGGCCGGATTCGAGGATGGCGCGGCCGGTTTCCGAGTCATCGCAGAAGATTTCGAGGTGGCCGCCGACCAGCGGGTTGCTGATCGACAGCGGAATGAGTTCGGTGACCGGAACGCCATCGCAATGCCATTCGACGGCGCCGTCCTTCGGATTCATGAAGGTAACCGTCGAGCCGACGATCGACAGCGGATAAGGCTCGAGCTTGGTGCCCATCATGTCGGACAGCCGCTCCAGGCGCAGCTTGTCATGCAGCAATTCCTTGATCTCGGGGATGAAACGGTCGGCCCCGGTGATGAAGGTCAGATCGAGGTGCTTGTGCACGGCGTGGCTGGCCTTGAGTTTCAGAGCAGCCTCCTCGATCGCGGCAAGCAGTGCCGGGTCATAGCCGTGCAGATATTGCGCGACGCCGAAACTCGACACTTTCCAGGCTGTCTCATGGCCGATAATGGCTTCACGGCTCATCGCATAGCGCAGTTCGGGGATTGTATGGGCGTTCATTGTACTTCTCCAGGAGGGGGGCAACACTTGGTGAACAGTCGATTAATTCACCCACCCCTGTAAAATTAGGAATGCTGGTGCTAGTGTAAGCCAAGCTTAAGGTCGAAACCGTGCGTCTGCTCAGTCAGGTCAACCTCAATTCGCTTAAAATCGTGGAGAGTGCTGCGAGGCACGGGAATTTCACGCGTGCCGGCGAAGAACAGTTTATCACCGCTTCAGCGGTCAGTCAGCGCGTGAAAAGTCTTGAGGATCAGCTGCGCTTCAAGATCTTCCAGCGTGGCGGCAATGCGGTGTCGCTGACGCCGGAGGGCGAGACCTATGTCTCGCGCGTTCGCGAGGCGCTGGAGCGAATCGTCGCCGCCAGCATGGAAGCGACCGGGCAATCGCAGGAACATGTGCTGAAGATATCGGTGCTGCCGACCTTTGCGGCACGCTGGCTGTTTCCGCGCCTACCACTGTTCCAGCGGCAATACCCGGACATCGAGATGCGCGTTTCGACCTCCTACGCGACGCATGAGTTCACAACCTCCGAGTTCGATCTTGAAATCCGCTATGGCGACGGTCACTTTAACGGGCTGCAATCCGATCTGCTGTTTCGGGAAGACCTGACGCCGGTGTGTAGCCGTAAGCTGTTCCGTGAGGTTCTCGGCGACACACCGCCGTCGAAGGTGACACCGGACGACCTCAGGCACTTCACGCTGCTGCATTCCGATACCTGCACGCAGAACTGGCAATCCTGGCTTGGTTTCGCCGGCGCCAGCTTCGTGCTCAGCGAGACCAAAAGCATCTATTTCGATTCGTGCATGATGTCCTATGAGGCGGCCAGTGCCGGGTTGGGGTTTGCCGTGGCCAATCGTGCCTATATGGCCAGCGATATCCGCGCCGAAAGGCTGGTGGCTCCCTTCGACGTGCACCACCCGAATACGGCGGGTTGGTATTTTGTCTCTCCCCCAAAGAGCCTTGCCGCTCGCAAGGTCCAGTTGTTCAAGCAGTGGGTGATGGCGGAAGCGGCTCTGACGCAGTGCCAGCTGGACAGCGAAATCAGCGGCGAGGCTTCGACGGCCGCCTGAATCTCGGGCAAGCATTTGGTTGTCTGCCGAGATTAGACCGGCAAGAAGCAAGTTGAGGCCTGCAGATTGGTGGCCTGATGTAGAGACGATGCTGCAGCACAAAATGTAGCGATAGTCCGCGCGGGGCCTTCAAACTTTCGGACTCACAACCGCCGAACGTCGCAGGGATCAGGCGAAAGCCCTGCCCTCTTCGGTGCGCTGGAAGAGCATCAGGTCCAACCCCAGGCTTGGCCGTCCCAGGATGGTCAGAATCGTATGCGCCTGGCCGCGATGGTGGGTCTGGTGGTTGAAGACATGATCCAGCGCCGGCGCCAGCCTTTGCGAGACCGTGCGCATGTCCGAGACGGTCATGTAGGTGAAGCGGCCCGTCAACGACTTCTCGCTGAGGCCGCCGACCCAATCGATGATCCTCCGGTCCTCGGCTTCACGCGCCATCCGCAGACCGGTCAGCCCGCGATGCAGGATAGCGTCCAGCGTCGTCGGCGCGTCGCCCTCGCCGGTGAAGCGCTTCATCCAGATGCGGTCGGCCGTTAGCAGGTGGTTGAGCGTGCCCATCATCGAGCCGAAGAAGGCACCTACATTGCGATTGAATTCCTCGTCGTCGAGCTCGGCGGCCGCATCGTAGATGCGGCCATTGGCCCATTGATTATAGGCCGCAAACATCATGAAATGCTGTCTCATGGCTTCCCCTCGGCTCGCGTCGATGCGGAGCCTACCTAACCCGCAGGAACGCCGCCGCCAATGACCATTCTGCTCTATTGTAGCGCGCAAAATCGTTTGGCACCTCCGCGCAACTTCACTTGGCACCAGATTGGTGGCGTTTAACGGCCTTTCAAAGGTCATTCTGGATCACGCGAGATACTGATCGCTGGCAGCTATGAAGCGGGTGAACTCGCGCTCGATCTCGGCCACGGCCTCGTCCTTTGCTGTTGGCTTGGCCCCGGTTGCCGTTCTGACGCATCAGCAGGGCGTCATGATAGTAGAGGCCCCAGTGCCAGGTGCCGGCAACGCGGCCGTGTTGGTTCTTCATGATCCGGCCGACGTCCTTGCCCATGAACGACGCCTCGAAGTCGTATGGTGGTGCCCGGCCGCCGATGACGGTTCGGCCCCACGACAACCGGACACGCGCGCCCCGATCTCGCGCGAACTTGAAGGCCTCGTGCCGCTGCTGGAAGGTCGCCAGCACCGTGGGGCTGTCGTCTACGACCTGGAAGCCTCGCTGGTAGGCAAAAACGGACGGTGAGACGATCTGCTGGCATCGAGCCGATATAGGCCAGCCCCTTGACGACTGCCAGAGATGCACCAGAATTCCAGCCTGGCGACGGGGATAGCGAATTTGCTCTGGTTCTCACCTACGGTTCCGGTCAGGACGACGCGCGTTGGCATGACGCGCGAGGTGAGCAGCGTCGAGGCGGCGGCCGAGGAGCTTCTCACCTGGGAGAAGCGGGGCGCTCCGTGGCGCAGGGCCGTCCAGGCGTGCATCGACGCTGGCGAGGGTCGGACCACAGCCGGGGAAGCTAGAAAGGCGTTCCTGGCCGCCGCCAAGGCGTGTGGCATGCTTCGCGGGAACCGGTAGACATTCACTGGTTGTTGACCTTGCGTGGTCATAATGCACGTCGGCAACGGGGAAATAGTAGTTTGGAACAGATATCAGGTACGCAAATCGCGTTCGCGGTGGTTGCGGCTCTTCTGGCCTATGTCGCGATCGAGACGGCCGCCTCGGCCTATGCTTCCCCGCAACCAGTCGTGATGGAACAGCCGGCGATGGTGCCTGTCTACGAATTGAGGCGGCAGCAGGAAGAACAGTGGCTCAAGTCCGGGTTCTGGCACAGGATCGTCTGAATTAACCGTTCGTGAACCATCGCCTTGCAGGGCTGCCCGCCGAGTGGTTCAATCGTCGACTGCTATCCGGGGGAGATTGCGGTGGACCTTGTTAGCCTCAAAATACTTTTGCTCTGCGTTCTGATCTTCGTTCCGCTTGAGCGCGTTCTTGCCCTGCGCCCGACGCAGAAGATCTTCCGCAAGGGGATCGTCAACGACGCGATCTATGCAATTTCTAACGGCCCCCTGGTCAACCTGGTGGGCGGCGTGTTGTTCGTGCCGGCTATCAGCGCGGCGATGCTGCTTGTGCCAGCGAGCGTAGCGCAGGCCGTCAGCGGGCAAGCCACATGGCTGCAGGTCATCGAGATCATCGTGCTGACCGACCTTGGCGTCTATGCCGCGCACCGGGCTTTTCATGCCGTCCCGGCACTGTGGCGCTTCCATTCGATCCACCACGGCGTCGAGGAGATGGATTGGCTGGCCGCGTTCCACAGCCATCCCGTCGACCAGATCATCACCAAGACCGTGTCTCTGCTGCCTGTGTTCCTGCTGGGATTTTCGACAGAGGCCTTCGCGATCTACTCCATAGTCTATCTCGGACATGGGGTGTTGATACACGCCAACGTCAGAATGAGTTTTGGGCCGCTCAAATATGTAATCGCCAGCCCCCAATTCCATCATTGGCATCACGCTAACGAGCGCATCGCCTATGACAAGAACTTCGCCGGCCAGCTGGCGATCATCGACGCGATCTTCGGCACGTTTCAGGTTCCGCCAGGGGCCGAGACACCGGTCAAATACGGTGTCGACGACCCGATCCCGGCGAATTATTTTGGCCAGATCGGCTATCCGTTTTTGCCGCGAAAAGCTGAAATTGAGACAGATCAGCCCCATGCGCTAAAGCCAGATGGCGGCGTCTGATTGAAGGCGCTGGCACCCAAGTTAACCGTGCCTTGATCGCCCGCTCCCGACAACGACAGGCCCGCGAAGAAACTTCCTGACGTCATTCCTGTCGGCAGGGCAATGCCGCCAACTCCGGTAGCCGGATCAGCTGATCCATTGTTGTTCCAGTTGCCGGCGCCTTTGCGGCACCAGAACAAATTGGCTCCCCGGTCGATCGCGATCGGAACGATGTTCCCTATCGTCAGTGCCCCAATCGACCCGGCTGAGGACCCGTTTTTATAGACGTTCCCGTCGTTATAGATCGCAATCCCGTTGGCATCTATGCCGAGAAGTGACGCCAACACAGCCGAGGAATTTCCAAACCCGGCACCAAAGAAGGAGCCAGAGCTATTCACGGTCCACTCAAAGTAGAGCTTCTCGCTGCCGCTATATGAGTTGGTCGTTTTGACAGTGCTGCTGCCTGCGCTCAGAGCCGTTGCGGTCAAGTTGATGTTCGACAGCGATATCGGGCCTGCCTTGTCAGCAGGGTTTAACATTCCGCCGACATGCACGAAGAACGAAGCCGCCAGGCCCCAGACCGCGTTGCTCAAAGCCAGCGTGGCCGCGACGTCGTTGGTGTCCGCGTTTTCCGTTGTCAGGAATGACTTTGATAGAACCTTCAGGAAACCCGATGTCGTGAGGTCATCCTGTGTCGGCGTGTCGATGCCGGAATAGGTGAGACCCAGCGTATCCGTTGCGCCAGCACGCGCATGAGCGAGAACGAAGCCGCCAGCGGCCACGGCAAGGTCACTCAAGGCCATTGACGTCGTGCCGCTGTCGAAGTTGGCAAGGACATCCAACAGGACCATGTTGGCCGTGGTCGTCTCATAGGCCGAGCCTACGCATGTCGTGCAGGCAGCGCTCGTGGTGATGACAAAGGTTGCAGCCACGCCGGCCGGAACGTCGGAGTAGTAGAGACCCTGGCGACCTGCAGTGGAACCAGGGCCGTCAGTGATACGCGTGGCCCCAACGCTGTTGTTGACCACGGACGTAATGTTGGTCGATGCACCGCCAACGGCGAAACCGAGAAAAACACGCCTAGCATAGCCGACTGTGCCGAACGACAGGATAAACGTCGTGGATGCCGCTGCGGTGTCGGCCTGTGTCGAGAGGAATGCGTAGATCGCGGAACCGCCACCGCCGCTCGCCGACCCGCCAAGCCCGCCGATAGCCGCGCCGATACCGGGGATCATGCGACGGCCTTCACCAGGCTGGCATAGGTCTTGCCGTTCGACATCACCTGATAGAACAGGAGATCCTTTGTGCCGGCGGGCGTCGACAGAACCGGATCAGTGCCACCGGCGAAGAGCCAGTCTGCATGGTAAGCCAGCGTGCGCGTGCCGGTGCCGTCCTGGATGATCTCGATGCAGCCAGACTGGCCGTTCTTCGGGTTGCTGGGAGCGCCCAGTGTGCGATTGCCAGCAAGCGTCACCTTAGCGTTCAAGAACGTAGCCATGTCGACGGCTATGGTGGCCGCGTCGGTCAGCGTTGCAGGATCGGCGGCCGTGAAGATAATGTCTGCCGTCAAGACCTTGTTCGACGTGGCGGCCTGCACTTGCGCCGCTGATGCCTTATCGACACTAAGCGTCCGATCGGCGGACAGATCGCCGCCGCCCGTCATGCCCGTGCCGGGGCTGATCGTTCGGGACGACGGCACCGTGCCGGACAAGACCATCTGTATGAAAGAGATCGCCGTGGTGTTGAGCGTGCCGCCCTTGTTTGCCGTGCAGAGCCACAAGGTATCGGCGTAGGTCGTGCCTTCCTCCACGACGATGATTGCCCCGGCGTGCTCGTCATATGTGTCGAAAGACGTGCTGCGGGCCGGGACGGCGCCAACGATGTAGATACCATTCTGCTCGGGCGCGGTTTGAACTGGGACCAGAACAGCGTCGCCATTCGCCAAGGTCACGCCATCAACGACATCACCGGCATTGAGCGCCGTCGAAATGGCGACATTGCCCGTCGTTTTGACGCGGACTTTTCCGCCGTTGCCGACTGTCGCCATCAGCGTATCGACATAGGTCTTGACCGCCTTCTGCGAAGCCACCTTGACATCGGAATTGGCACCAAGCGTGCCGTCCAGGTCGAGGTAGGAACTCGGGATGCCGGTCGTGATGATCAGATCCCACGTCGCGCCGTTGAACCTGACGTTCTCACCTTCGTCGAGCACATAGGCTCCCCACCCTTCTGTCGGCGTGACGTAGACCCATGCGCCGGCCTCTCGAAAGGCAATCTCGTCAGGATGCGCACCGGCCCCGTGCGGGACGATGTAGATGTCGCCGTCGGTAGCCCCGCCCGGCAAGGCTGTTACCCGCGAGAGCACGATCACCCTGGTCAGTGGCCAGAGGGCTCTTTCCAGAGAAGTCCCGGCTGCAGCGGGTGTCCCGATATCAATTGCCATGTCATGCTCCCAAGAAGAGGATTTCGCCGCCCAGCGTCAGCGGCACGCCATCCAGGACGAGCTCGTTTCCAACCAGAACTTCGATCTGATGCGCCTGCCATTCGCGGTGGCCGTCGCGCTCCGCGCCGACCCGGATGAAGCCGGACATGTTGCCACCGAACGAGGCGATCGGAACGGTGTAGTCGGTGCCGGAAAGGCCGCTATGCGTGGTGACGACGGTCGCTCCGGTGGGGTCCAGCACTTCGATGATCGCGGTCGCGCCGGCCTCCGGATCGACTGAAGCGTCCGTCCAGCCGAGCGGCGTCATCTCGGTCAGCCGGTTGCGTGTCGCCCACTCCACGAGGAACTCGGAAAGGCTGGGCGCATCGACCGGTCCATAGCGGTCACCTTCGACCGTCACGTTGGCCGGGCGCAGCGGCCTTATCGCCCTGCTGTCCATGACGACGCTGTCTGTCGGTGCTGCCGAGCGTTCAAGCGTGCCCAGGCCTGTCGTGGTCAGCAGCTTGACCGAGACCGTGTCGGCCGCCGAATAGGTCTCAAAATCGCTTAGCGAAAAGTCGTCGAAGAAGACGATCGCCCGGCCGGCGTCGTGGGCTTGCGGCACCGTGTCGAGGCAGCCGCGCGCGATCGTCATTGTGCCGCCGTCGACGGCGTCGATCCGGACAACCTCGGTGGCCTGCGGGCTCGGGCCGACGATCGCCGCCAGCGAGCCAATCGCGACGTCGTCCAGGTCATGGGCGGTGATGACGACGATCTCCGTGTCGTCTATCGCCAGCGCAGCGGCGAGGAAGCCGCCCGGCGCGAAATCGAGCGTGTCGACATCGGTGAAGCCCGAGCCGGCGTCGACATTGATGACGGCGTTGGCGGCATCCGCTGACGGCCTGGTCGCGGCGACCTGCATCAGACCCGCGTCCGGGTCGGCGGCCAGCGTGGCCGCAAGCTGCACGTCGCCGACCATCTGGCGCAGCTCGCGATAGGGCATCTCCCAGACCAGGCGGGGCGAGGCAGGCGCCGGGGCGCTGGAGGGGTTCTCCCAGTCCGACCCCGAGCTGTCGGCCATCACGGCGGCGCCCAGGTTGAAGACGTCCTGCAGGAACTTCAGCCCGATCGCATTGCTGCGGCCATCGCCGAAACCGGGGTCGACGGCGCGCATGACCTCGCCGGAAAGCCCGTGGCGCTCGCTGACCAGCCGGAAGGGTTCGCCGGGCTCCATGTCCTCCAGTGTTCTCTTGACCTTCAGCCGCCCCGAAGCCATGCCCGCGCCGAGCGAAAGGACATCGCGCGTCCCCGCTCGCACCGCGAGCTCGCGAGTGTTTATGCCGGGATACTCCCGTGTCGCCTGGATGACCTCCTGCGCCTGCATCGCCTGGGCGTTGTTGGTGACGATGTGCGAGCCATCCTTGCGCGATGCCCGGTCGTAGAATTTGACGTTGACCGAACTGACCGCCTCGGCCGGCTGCCGGCGAACCACCTCGGTCCATTCGACGACGTCGTCTTCGGTGACGACCCTGATCGTGTCGATGTCGTAGTCCTTGCGGATCGGCTTCAGCTTGTATTTGCCAGTCGTGCGCGAGAGGAAGACGTAGGCGTCGGCATGGCTCTGGATGACGGTGACGAACTCCTGGATCTGCTCCTCGCGATACCATTTGAGCGACAGGCCGAAACGCTCGGCATAAAAGGTGTCGGCCGCCGCCCTGAAGCTTTCGTCGTCGATGTCGCCGTCGTGGTAACCCATGCCCCACGTCGCATCGGTCAGGCATTCACGGATGATGTGGGCCGGGTTCATGTCGAACGCGATCGTCGAAGCAACGAACCAGAACACCGACTTCACGCTCGATCCTGGGATCAGGAGGCCGCCGTGCTTGGCGTTGAAGCCGTATGGCGGCTGGCTGGGCTGGAAACCGGCTTTGTCGACGAAGTTGGTTTCCTCGACTTTGATCGTGTAGTCGATCGAAAGGTCGTGGACGAGGATGGCGTAGACCCTCTTGACCGAGGAATTGGAATATAGGCCAATCCGTCCAGGACCAAGGTTGATACGCTTCGCTGACAGGGAGCCGACACCTCCCATGTCGGGATTGCCCGACGACATCCGCTTCATCGTGGCGAGATCGGGCGTATAGACGAAAAGGTCCGAATTCGCGCAGACGATCAGGACCTCGTCGGTGTCCTCAAGATAGGAGCAGTTGCGGATCGAAGCGGTCAGGCCGGGCGGGGTAACGCGGTTCTCGGCAAAGGCGGCCGTCCACGGGATCATGACGATTTCGGTCGGTGCCGTCTCGTCGGGAACCCCATAGAAGAATGACTTACCCATCGCTAAGGTTCTGACGGGCTCCGTGCCCGAATGCTTCCACTCGATCGACCAGGAGCCGGTCTTCTTGATGAGCACCCACATCAAGGCAAAGGCCTCCAGAAGGACCATTGCATAGCGATCGCCGTCGACTTCCAGGTCGACCATCCTGAAGCCGGAGTTGTAATTGACAGCACCGTCAGAGGACGTCGTCAGGGGAAGCGTCTGTTCGAGCGACCCGGTCGATGCGGAATAGAACTTCAGGAAGGTGTCGCTGCCGATCAATTCCCCCTGGCGGCTCACGACCTGGTCTTCCCCGGCCATGGCGACCGGGTGGCCGATGGCCACGCCTTGGCTTATCGGGATCGTTCTGAGTGTGCCCGTGGGCAGCGTCCAGATCCTGATCGTGTCCAGGTTCGACCAGGTGACATAGTCACCACTCGTATCCCAACCCCCGTCACCGCTGCCATTTTGCGTGCCGAGGTCGAGCCCTGGATCACCTTTCGTGAAGTCGAGGATTTCGCTCTGGATGGCGGCTTTCTCGGCATACCATTGCGGCGAGCCATCCGACCGAAGCAGTATCCGCTGCAGGCGGAACGCCCACGCTTTGATATAGGCGGAGGTGCCGAGATAGACCCGGCGCAGCACCACGGTGAAGACACCACGATAGGCGGAAACGTCCTCGCCCAGCACGCCCACGAGATAGTCGTTCTGCAACTGGTCGGGCGCGCCCATCTCAAGGTCGACGTCGCCAACGATGCCGCCTTCGCTCTGGTCGCCACCGAACAGATCCGGCTTGTTGATGGTGATGCGACCGCCGGGCGAAACGCCCTGGAAGGCCATCTTGCCGCCGGCGCGGATCTCGAACATCGCGTCGGCCGGGCCGTGGCAAAGACCCATCTGCATGCCGATCGAGTATTTGTAGCCGAGGATCTGCCTGGGACCGAACAGCATGTAGCGCCGCGCGCCCTTGATTGCATTGCGCGCGAGGTCGCCGTACCAGGTGACGTTCGGGTCTTCCATGTCGACCGTCCCGAACACCACCGGGATCTTGCGGCCCTCGGTCGCCGTCGGTACCTGGAAATCCTCCAGCGATTTCGGCTTGGCGTTCTGCGGCTTCGGCGTCATCACGAGTTCGATCGCGAATGAGACGATGGCGAAGACGATGTTCCAGAAGATCACGCGCCGGGCTCCCTAGACGATGCTGTTCGTGAAGGGATTGACATCGGGCATTTCGAACCCGCCGTGATTTATGTTGTTACCGAACTTCTTGCAGCCCCCCAGCCCTTTGGAGAGATCGCAGCCAGGCGCGATCTCGACCTCGGCCGAGCCGTCGTCGTCGACCGTGTCTGCCAGGCCTTCCTGGAGGGCACCGACCAGGGTGAGCTTGTCGCCGACATGGCTTTCAACCCAGGCATAAAGGCCATTGAAGAAGACCAGCCCGGCCTTGTAGTCACCATCCGGCCGCAACGCCGCCTCGGCGACGGTAAGCTCCAGGCCGCTGATATCAGTCACCGTCGCCGGGATCTTCCAGTCGTCGAAGTTGAGCGTGCAGCCGGGGAAATAGAGAACATGCCGGCATGGCCGCTGGTAGGGCGCCCGGCAGCCCGTCCGGCGCATCGAGGTGAAGATGCTCTCGACCGGTACCGTGATGCTCAGCTTGCCGGACTTCGGCGAAACGACGCGGCCCTTCCATTGCACCTTCAGCGTGTGGCTCAGGTCGGTGTGATGACCTTTCCAGATGGTGACCACGGTGATTGCTGTGACCGGCAGCAGCAGCGTGCGCGCATAGGTGTCGGACAACGGAAAGGTCAGGTCGGTGGCGTTCTTCTCGATGTTGCTGGCCTGCTCCAGATCGCCATGCGAGACCGGCGATGCCGTCCACGGTTCCAAGCCGATCAGCGGATCGACTTCCCGGTCGAGCTCGACGGCGTTCGAAGTCAGCCTGGTCCGCGTGACGCCATTGTCGAACAGATAAAGGAAGTACGGCCGGCCATCGTCGATCGAGGCTTCCTTGTCGTCGTATCCGGTCATGCCGGCACCTCGGTGACCGGTATGGTGCAGGTCGACAGGTCCGTGTCATTCGGGCGGAAGGTGCTCGATGTGGCGCGGTAGTTGATCGTCACCGCGTCGGTGGCCAGCCTGACCTTGGCCAGCAGGCAGAACAGTCTGACATCGGCCGGTGTCACGGCGGTACCCAGCGCCGAGGCTATGGTCAGCGTGTCGTTGGCGCCGGCGCTGACGGCCGAGTTGATGGTGCGGAAGAAACGCGCGCCACTCTTCATCTCGATCATCACGCTGCGCCCGAAATAGAAGTTGGCCGGGGCGATGCTGGCGACGCTGAGCGTGACGGCCCCCGAGCCGAAGCCGGCCTGCAGCACCAGGTCGTTGGAGAATGACGGCAGCCAGAATGCCTTTTGCTGGCCCCACCGGTTGTGCAGCCATTGCCGGCGCCGCCAGAGCCCCGCCTTGCCCTCGTCGCGAAAACCAAGCGTCTGCCCGAAATCGGCATAAGCCTTCTGGGTCTCGGCCACGATCGGGCCAAAACCGTTGTCGCGGTATTCCGTTGCCCGCACGATGCTTTCGGCCAGCGCGGCGACCTTGGCGGGGGGATCGGTTAGCACGTCGAGCGCCAGAAACTGGTCGTAGATCTCGGCGCCGGACAGGTCGACATTGTCGAGCACCTGAAAACGGGTCGCGATGTCGGCCGTGAGACCGCGCTCCCGGTTTGTCTGGATGCCGTCCGGCAGCAGCGCCTGGCGCGCCGGCGCGACGGTCGGGTTGGTGAAGTCGACGCCGATCGGCGCCGTCAGCGTCACGCCGTCGCCGTCGATCTCGTCGATTGTCGCCGTCACCGCCTTGCGGTCGCTCTCCCAGATCACGATCGCGCTGCCGGCGCGGTAGTCGGCATAGGCGGTGTCGAAGGCGATCACCTCGTCGGCGGCGGACAGCGCGCCGATATTCCTCGTCTGCTCCATCCAGACCGGCACCAGCACCTCGTCGGCGCCGTTGCGCCGGGCGAAGGTCTTGGCGCGGCTGTATTGCTGCGGATCGAGCGCGAAGGCGTAAGCGAAGCTCTGGCGGGGCGCGTCGCGCAGCGCGATGCGCTGCTCGCCGGTATAGCCGGGCAACGGGTCGGTCAGCCATTCCAGCCTCTCGCTGCTGGTGCCGACGAGCGGACGGAAGGGCCACAGTTCAGGCAAAACTGACCTCCCGAGGGCATGGGCCAAGGTTGCGTCCGCCCAGATCGACTCCGTCGAATTTCTCTGCTCTGATGCGCAAAAGGGAGGACTTGTAGTGGAAAACAAAATTCAAAGTGAAACCGGCCAAGCGGGCGGGCCAGAAGCTGATGGGTTCGTCCGTTCTCTGGCGGAGTACGCCAATGGCAGTGGTCTGGGCGTCGGGATAAGTTTTCTTTCCCACGGCATGCTGATCACCGGTATCACGATGTCGAACGTGGAGTTTTTTGAGAAGGCGAAGGAGAAGTGGCAATCGGCTACGCCGCTCACAGGCGCTTCCGAGGTGGCCGACATTGCCAAAGAGGCACTCGTTGATCACGCTGAAAGCATGGTGAAGCTCATGAAGGAGCGCAATGCTGAGGGACGAGATCAGGACCCCGCGAAATTCGAAATGCCCTATAACCTTCATCTGAAGGACGTACGGATCATGGTTCCGGGCCAGCCTTCCATTAAGGTAGACTTCTGGCGCTGCCGAATTGACGAAATCTCGGGGTTCACCCTTGGCCAAGTAGTCGATTGACAACCCAAGCATCAGCCTAACGTCCCGTTGCGGCGGTTGACCACGGCGACGGTGGAATGGCCGTCGTCGGACATCAGGTAGCGCTTGATGTGATCGTCACTGTCGACGTTGATGATGTTGGCGTTGAGCCTGTGCTTGCCGGCGATCGCGTTGACGA
>NZ_RZQG01000499.1:0-4462 GCF_003998635.1 Mesorhizobium sp. M7D.F.Ca.US.004.03.1.1 | reverse complement strand
GGATAGGCAACGATCTTCGGGGCATAGAGCACGGTGACCGCAAACAGGATGCCGCCGACGAAGCTGAGCGCGCCCGCCGAAACAGTCAGCACCGCGGTCCACCAGGCGCCGATCAGCAGAAGGTCCCAGTAGGGCGCGACGACGGTGAAATCCAAACCTTGCATCGTGCTCTCTCCGGTCAGACGATGGCGAAGCGTTTGTCGAGCAGGTCGACGACCCGCGCGACCGCGTAGACCATGATCATGTAGAGCAGGGCTGCAACGCCGAAGATCTCGAACGGCTTGTAGGTGGAGCCGATGAAGCGCTGGGCGGTGTAGGTCAATTCGACGACTGAAATGGTCGACACAAGTGCTGATCCCTTCAACAAAGCAACCGTATTGACCCCGAGCGGCCGGATCATCAGCCGCGCGGCCTGCGGCAGCACGACCTTGCGCAGCGTCTGGAAACGGCTGAAGCCGATTGTGCGGGCAGCCTCGGTCTGGCCTCTGTCGACCGCGACCAGCGCGCCACGGATCGATTCCGCCATATAGGCGCCGATGTTGAGGCCGAGGCCGATGACGCCGGCGGCGAACGGCTCCAGATTGATCCCGATCTGCGGGCCGCCGAAATAAAGCACGAAGAGCTGGATCAGGCACGGCGTGCCGCGAAACAGGCTGACATAGAGCGTGCCGATGGTCCGCAGGATTGCCGACCTCGACATCTTGGCGGCCGCGGCTAATGCCGCAGCCGCAAGGCCCAGGATCAGGGCCAGCACCGTGATCTCGATCGTCACCAGGGCAGCTTCCACGAAGAACGGGAAGACACGCTGCATCAAGGAGAAATCCATGAAAGGGCCCAGCAGGAGTGACGCTTCAGACGGCTTTGGCCGCCTGAAACCAGGGAGGGGTCAGCGGATGTCGCTGCCGACCCACTTCATCGAGATCTTTTCGTAGCTGCCGTCCGCCAGCATGTCGTCCAGCGCCTTCTGCATGGCAGCCTTGAGCTCAGGATTGTCCTTGCGGATGGCGATGCCGATGGCAACAGCGCCGCCTTCGATATCGGGCGTGTTGAGCTTGCGGACCTTCTCGCCCGTCTCCTTGACGGCAACCATGACCGGAATGTTATCGACGACGATGGCGTCGACACGGCCGGCCCTCAGCTCCAGCAGCAGTTCCGGCAGGCCCTTGTAGGTGCGGATATCCCAGCCGCCCTTTTCGCGTGCCCATTTCTCGTGCGTCTCGCCCAGCGTCACACCAATGGTCTTGCCCTTGAGGTCGTCGAGGCTCTGCACCTTGGACGCCTCGCTGACAAAAACGGCGCGGCCGGCATGGTAGTAAGGCCCGACGAAATCGACCACCTTTTCGCGCTCGGGCGTGATCGTCATCGAGCCGACGACGGTGTCGTATTTGTTGGCGAGCAGCCCGGCGATGATGCCGTCCCAGGCCGTGGTGATAATGGTGCCCTTGACGCCGATGCGCTCGGCGATGGCCTTGCCGATATCGGCGTCGAAACCGACGACTTCATTCTGGTCGTTGACGAAGTTGAAGGGTGGATACTGACCGCTCATGGAAATCTTCAGCTCGCCCGCAGCCTTGATCTTCTCGAGGTCGTCGGCCCTGGCCGAAACGGCCGTGAAGGTCGACGCAAGCAGCAGGGCCGCAACGGCGATGCCGGAAAATACTCTGTTCATCTGATTTCCTGTCCTCTGGATGGCGCGCAAGGTTTGTTCTTGGGAGGCGTACAGACGCTTTCCTGTCATCAATGATTGCCTTTGCGGCATCATTGCGCAAATAGATAATGGGAATAGGGAGCATAGATATCAGGAATGGCTTTGCCGCGCCCCGAACGACTGGTGTGGGATCTGGACTGGAACCTTCTGCGGACCTTCGTCGTCATCGCGGAGGTCAAGAGTATCACGCGTGCCGCCGAGCGGCTGAACCTCAAGCAGCCAAGCGTCAGCAACGCGCTGCGGCGGCTGGAAGACCGGGTAGGCCGGCGTCTGGTCGAGCGCGACGCGACACGTTTCGAACTCACCGAGGTCGGACGCCTTCTCTACGAGCAGAGTGTCGAGGTGTTCGGCACCATATCGCAACTGCCGCTGCTGATGCGCGGCATCAGCGACGACGTCACCGGCCATGTGATGATCGCGACGGCAAGCCATGTCGTCTCGCCGCTCTTCGATCAGGCGCTGTCCGAGTTCCACCGCAACTACCCGCGCGCCAGCATCACCATTTCAGTCGCGGCAAGCACTGAAGTCGCCAAGCAGGTCAGGGAGCGGCGTGCCTCCTTCGGCATCTGCCTGGTCAGCCCGCGCGATCCGGCGCTGGAATATGCGATGGTCTACCGCGAGTTCTTCGGCTTCTTCTGTGGGCCGCAGCACAGGCTTTATGGGCAAACCGGACTGACGCTGGCCGATCTCCGTGGCGAACCCTCGGTATCGTTCCAGACCGACCATATTTCGGATGCGTTGCGGCCGGTCGCGCTGTTGCGCAGCGAGGCCCGGCTGAACGCCGATGTCGTCGGTGTGTCCTCGAGCCTGGAAGAGGTGCGGCGCATGATCGTCGCAGGGCTCGGCATCGGCCCGCTGCCGCTGCATGTCGCGCGGCATGACGTGGCGGACGGGACGCTGTGGCGGCTGCCGCCCTACGACGCGCCGCCGGCCATCGACATCTTCCTGCTGGTCAATCCGGACAAGGCGATGAACCGCGCCGAGAAGGCGCTGCTGTCCGGGCTGCAGACGTTGATCGCCGAGACACCGCTCGAGGACCGCATCTACCAAGGCTGACCGGCCGAGACAGGCTTATTCGATCAGTAAGGTCGCCGCGCGGTTCCGCATCGTCTCGTCCAGCGCCACCGAGGCGCGCGCCGCGAGGTCGAAGCGCACGCTGGTCGTCCGGCTCGATGCACGGACGAGGCCGTCGAGCGAGCCCGACATCACCTGTTCGAAGGTGATGGAGGTGCGGCCGATCTTCACGACATGCGATCGGATGGTGACGAGCGCACCGGCTTTCGTTTCATGGCGATAGTCGATTTCGGTGCGCACATCGGCCCATCCGATTTGCGACGCCTGGTTGTCGTCCTGTCCGGCGATATGGCCGAGAAGCTGGAAGCTGGCGTCGTCGAACATCGCAGCGTAGTGACGCACATTCACGTGCCCCATCACGTCGCACATCCAGGGATGAGCGACGCCGACAAAGGTGACGAGAGATTTGCTCATGGGTTTTTTGCCTCAGTGGCCATCGACGATCGCGCCGACGCAATATCGAAACGCACGCCGACAGGCAAACGGTCTGCTGTCATGGCATCTTATGAGAATGACCTTGGGCATCGTATTCGTTAGCCGCACCCTTGGCCGACTCCATCAAACGGACTATCTCAGGGGAGGCGGCGTTTCCGCCACGGGGGTCGGCATGCTCAGAGTGCAAAAGGTCAAGGTCGACGAGATCTACGTGCCGACGGCGCGCAAGAAGACGCTGCATCCCGAGACCGTCCGTCATCTGGCCGAGGACATCCTGGAGAATGGCATGAAGACGCCGATCCAGGTTCGCCACGACGGCAAGCGCCATATCCTCGTCGAAGGCCTGCATCGGCTGGAGGCGGCAAAGTGGCTCGGCGAGACCGAGATAGAGGCCTATCTGGTGCAAGCCAAGCGCCACTGAGGCGTCGACAGTACACCCAGTTTCTCGATCAGATATGCTGCTTTGATAAGCCGAATGCCTCGGCGATTGGCGGAAACGCGCGCCCATCGCTTCGTCATCCTCGGGTCTGCGCCGCGTCGCTACGCTCCTGCTCCGCCCGTGGATGACGAAGTAGGTGACGTCTCCGCACAATCGGAGACGGTGCCGATATTTTTGTCGCCGGCCATGTCGGTTTGCGGTTCATCGGCTCGTCCTTGGGACGCAAGCCAGATCAAACCCACACCAAGGACACCATCATGACCACCAAGCTCGACATCGCCCCCGCCAATGACCGCGAACTGGTCCTCGCCCGCATCATCGATGCGCCGCGCGAAAACGTCTATCGTTGCTGGACCGACCCGAAACTGGTGACGCAATGGTTCTCGCCAAAACCGTGGACGACGCCGCGCGCCGAAATGGATGTGCGCACCGGCGGCTCGAGCCTTGTCGTCATGGCGAGCCCCGATGGCAACGAATACCCCAACCCAGGCGTCTTCCTCGAAGTCGTTCCCGGCAAGAAGATCGTCTTCACCGATGCCTATACCCAGGCATGGGAGCCGTCGGAAAAGCCGTTCATGACCGGCGTGCTGACCTTCGAGGACGAGGGCAACGGCAAGACCCGCTATATCGCTCGGGTCAGGCATTGGAGCGCCGCCGACCGCGAACAGCACGAGAAGATGGGTTTCCACGAGGGCTGGGGCCAGTGCACCGACCAGCTCGAAGACCTCGCCAAAACGCTTTGATCAGCCAAAACGCTTTGATCAGCAAGACACTTTGATATCGGCAGGACGAGAGGAGATCGATAT
>NZ_RZQG01000498.1:0-4466 GCF_003998635.1 Mesorhizobium sp. M7D.F.Ca.US.004.03.1.1 | reverse complement strand
GCGTGACGAAATCGTGCCGGTCGACGTAACCGGCGCGCGTGTGCTGGTCATCGACGACAATCCGGTCAACCGCGAAATCCTGCTCGAGCAGCTCAGGAGCTGGAGCTTCGATTGTGCCGCCGCCGAAAGCGGCGCCGTCGGGCTGGCCTTCCTCGACCGCGCCTTTCAGCTGGGCGCCGCCGTCGACTGCATCATCCTCGACTATCAGATGCCGGGCATGAACGGCGCCGACGTCGCCAGAGCCATTGCTTACGACAGTCGGCTATCCTCCATCCCGGTGGTGTTGCTGACCTCGGTCGACCAGGTCGATTTCGGCAAGATGATCATCGACTTCGGCATTGCCGCGCACCTGACCAAGCCGGCGCGCTCCGCGGTCCTGCTCGGCACCGTCATCTCGGTCGTGCAGAAGGCCCGCTCGCAGGTCGGCAAGGCGCAGTTCGTCCGCGAACCGATCGTGCAGGCTCCCCCGGCAGCACCACCTGCCTTTACCGTCATCCGCGGCCCGGCGATGCCGGTCGCGGTAGTGCCGGAATCGACAACCACGCCAAACGGACCGATCGACATCCTGATTGCCGAGGACAATGACGTGAACCAGCTGGTGTTCGGCCAGATCCTCAATGGGTTGGGCTTGAGCTACCGCATCGCCGGCAACGGCCGCACGGCGGTCGAGATGTACCGGGCGCTGCGCCCCAAGCTGATCCTGATGGACGTCTCGATGCCGGAGATGAATGGCTACGAAGCGACCCGCGCGATCCGGGCCATGGAGACCTCGACGGGCACCCACATACCGATCATCGGCGTCACCGCGCATGCGCTGAAGGGCGATCGCGACAAGTGCATCGAGTCCGGCATGGACGACTATCTGCCGAAGCCCGTTTCGCCCGACCGCCTCGGCACCAAGATCGGCACCTGGCTCAGCGAGACGGTGGTGGCCAGGACCGCCTAGCCGCGTCTACAGATGCGTCAGACGGCTGCGTCCAGACGATAGCGGCGCATCCAGTCGAGGCTCGTGTCGTCAGAGAGCTTTGCAACGCCGGGGCTTACATCCTCGGCGCCAGGGGCTCGGACCCCCAGGGCTTCGCAGATGCCTAGCAATGTCGCAGCCGGGTTCGCGGCAAGACGCTCATAGCCGACCCGCAGCGGGGATATGCCTTGCTCCGCGAACCAAATGTTCCAGGCTGCATCATAGGTCTCGAGTTCCGTGACCTCACGCCTGATCCGCTCGAAATCATATTGGGGCTCTTTCGGCGGTGCGACCCTTTCGATCTCGGTGCCGTCGGGAGCGATATGCCAAAGGCCGGTCTGCTCGGCTTTGATCAGGGAGACAGCCTGCGCAAGCTTGTCCTCCCGAGAGAGGTGTATGTAGAGGATGAGGCCAAAGGCCTTTTCAAGACGCGCTCTATCGGATGGCAGTTTTGGGAAAATCCGGTCGAGGATGGCCGAGAGTTCATCCAGATTTTCGCGCATCAAGCGAAGGCCGAAGAGGCCGGTCCCACCCTTGCCGGCGGCGATCGCCGCGTTGAGATAGGCGACATTGAATTCGAGTTCGCTGATCGTGTCGCGATCAGGAAGCTTCCACTCTTCGGCCCACTCCGACACGTCCTGCCGCCGATAGAATGAGTGGGGCGTGCCGGCCGTCTTCGTGGACTCCAGAAGCTTGCACAACAGAGTGCTTCCGGTTCTCGGCGTGCCGCAGATAATGTATCCATCGAACATGTTGCGGCCCAGGCTGCTCGTCAAAGGCAGGGCTGTCGCCCCTGGTGAAGATGGCCGCCGCTATAGCTGAAATCTTTGCTGGATGCGACGGGCGCAATCGAGTGGCGTAAGGACGCCGGAGTCGACTTCGAGGTCGTAATCTATGCCCTTGTGCACGCGTTCATATTGCCAGCGCGCCAGCCCTGGCATTCGGTCGCCCCGCAGGGCCTCACGCGCTTCCAGCACTTCCAGCGGCGCCCGGACACCAACGACATGGAGATCGAAGGCCGATAGCAGTTCGAGATAGTCCGGCAGTTCGCCATTGCAAAGCACGTCATCGACGATGAGGTTGTTGCCTTGCCCGGCCATCGCCGCGATGGCGTGGCGCATGCCGCGCAGGGTTCGCGCCCCAACCGGTCCGGTACCGATCACGACCGAAGGCTTGCCGTCCCGTTGGATGGTTTGATAGGAAAAACCATCCATATGGTCCTGCAAGGCGTCGGGCAGCATCGCGATGAAAGTGTCCATCTCGACATGCAAGAAGGGCGCGGCGGTGATTGTCTGCAACGCCTTGGCGATCGAGCTCTTGCCGGCACTGCCGACGCCGTTGAGCAAAATAATCCTGGCTTTCACCTACAGCCCCTCTCTCAGACAAGACATCGTGCCGGCAGGGGTCAAATTACCGGTTGCGCACCACCACGCATGCCCCGCCGACACTTTGCAATTTCTGGCAGATGACGTTGGCATCGGCGCGGTGGTCGACACCGATCCTGACTGCGTAGATGCCGCGCCGGCCGATTGGCGTGCGCACCCGGCTGACCACCGGATCGTGCCCGTTGAGCAGGGCCGGGAACCGGCTCCTTACCCGCAGCCACTGGTTGATCGCGGCACTGCGGCGGAAATTGCCAGCCACCTGGATGCCCCACGGCTTTATGTTGATCGAGGCCATCGCCACGGTCCGCGACATGATCACCGGCAGCCTGCGGCATGCGATGGCAAAATCCGTCTTTGCATCGAGTGGCTCGATCTTTCCGGCATAGGCCCGGTCGGTGAACTTGTCGGCCGGCTCGCCCATGATGTCGAAGACATAGCTTTCGGTTTCCATCGGCAGGAAGCCGCCGGAGCTGAGCCAGCGCGACACCCGGCTCTCACCGGCATTGTAGGCGGCCGCCGCCAGGCCGAGATTGCCATAGCCGGTTTTCATTTCGGCGAGATATCTAGCCGAGGCCGGGATCGCCTGGTCGATGTCGAAGGAATTGGCGAGCCCCCGCATCTTGGCGGTGCCCGGCATGAACTGGGCGATGCCTTCGGCGCCGACCGGACTGACGGCGTTGGGATCGAAACGGCTCTCCTTCCAGATCAGCCGGGCGAAGAAATCCCTGGGCAGGCCGTTCTGATCGGCATGCGCCTGGATCAGGGTGCAGACCCTGTCGATCAGCCGCTGCTTGGCGGATTGCGGCGGATCCGCTTGAACAGCTGTCGAGCAGACCAGGGCGCAAAGTAAAACGAGCGTCGCCCTGAGGAAACGCTGCATCGCACCTACTCCGCCGCGGCCTTGCCGCGACCAAACCGTTGCTCGATATAGTCGGCGACCATTTTCTCGAAATCCGCCGCGATCGATGGCCCGCGCAGGGTCGCCGCCTTCTTGCCGTCGACGAAGACAGGCGCGGTCGGTGTCTCGCCGGTGCCGGGCAGCGAAATGCCGATGTCGGCATGCTTGGACTCGCCCGGACCGTTGACGATGCAACCCATCACGGCGACCTTGAGGTTCTCGACGCCTGGATATTTTTCGCGCCACACCGGCATGTTCTTGCGCAGATCCGCCTGGATGTTCTGGGCAAGTTCCTGGAACACGGTCGAGGTCGTGCGGCCGCAGCCCGGGCAAGCGGCGACGATCGGCACGAACTGCCTGAACCCCATGGTCTGCAGCAACTCCTGCGACACCTGCACCTCACGCGTTCGGTCGCCGTTCGGCTCCGGCGTCAGCGAGATGCGAATGGTGTCGCCGATGCCTTGCTGCAGCAGGATGCCCATCGCGGCCGACGAAGCGACGATGCCTTTCGAGCCCATGCCGGCCTCGGTGAGGCCGAGATGCAGCGCGTGGTTGGAGCGGGTGGCGAGCTCGGTATAGACGGCGATCAGGTCCTGCACGCCGCTGACCTTGGCCGACAGGATGATTTTCTCGCGGCCAAGGCCGATCTCTTCCGCCATCTCGGCCGAAAGGATCGCCGACTGCACGATCGCCTCGCGCGTCACCTCTTGCGCGGTCAGCGGAAAACCCTTGTCCTGGTTGTCGTCCATCAACCGAGTCAAAAGCTCCTGGTCGAGCGAGCCCCAGTTGACCCCGATGCGCACCGGCTTGTCGTGTTTGATCGCCATCTCGACAATCGCGGCGAACTGCCGGTCCTTCTTGTCCTTGAAGCCGACATTGCCGGGGTTGATGCGATATTTGGCCAGCGCCTCGGCACAGGCCGGATGATCGGCCAATAGCTTGTGGCCGATATAGTGGAAATCTCCGACCAGCGGCACGTTGATGCCAAGCCGCTGAAGCCGCTCGTGAATGCGCGGCACAGCAGCAGCACTCTCGTCGCGATCGACGGTGATGCGCACGATCTCCGAGCCGGCCCGGTGGAGTGCTGCGACTTGCGCAACCGTCTGGTCGACATCGGCCGTGTCGGTGTTGGTCATCGACTGCACGACAACGGGCGCGCCGCCACCGACGACCACGCCGCCGACGTCGACGCCGACCGAGGTGCGGCGGGGAAAAAGAG
>NZ_RZQG01000497.1:0-4483 GCF_003998635.1 Mesorhizobium sp. M7D.F.Ca.US.004.03.1.1 | reverse complement strand
CCGGAGCCGAAGGCCAGCATGCGCCGCCGCCAACGCACCGGCACCGGCGGCGTCGGGAAGAAAAAACGCAGCATGTCGAAAATGTTCTTGAGGTCGTATTTCAGGCCGAGCTTGCCGATCATGAAGGCGACGACCTTGTCGCGATCCTCCGGCGCCAGTCCGCTCGCCCGGCAGATGCGGGTATTGTAGGTGCGATAGCGCGACAATGGCACGGCGACGCAGCCTTCGCCGAGCGTGACCTCGATCAGCCGCCGCCGTTCCGTTCCGTCTTCCGGTTCGGCCAGCGCGTCGCCCACATAGAAGGCCGCATGTGACCAGGTCGACTGGGTCAGATACTTGATCGCCGCCGAGATCTTCTGGTTGCCCTCGATCAGCAGGATATCGCCGGGCTCAAGCGTGCGGCGCAGCGTCTCCGCATCGGACGGCGTATAGGGCTCGTAGCCGGAAGATTCTTCCTGCAGCCGGCCGGCAAGCCAGCGGCCAAGTCTATCCAGAAGCGTGTCGCCAGGCTCGGTCATGCCCTATGGCGATTAGCATAGGCGGGTGGCTGGGCGCCAGCCGCACGTCGGTCAGCTTGCCGTCGCCGCGGCCTCTTCCGGCGACGCAGCCAGATCGTCGCGCGCCTTGCGGGCGAGTTTGCGTGTCGAGCGTTTCGGACTGTCGCCGAACAGCTCCGCCGCCTCGGCAAGACAGCTCTTCTTCAGCTGCTTCTCCGACCGCTTCAAAAGCTTGGCCAGAAGCTTCGTGTCCTCGGGCGGTCCGAGCGGACGGTCATCGGCCTCGAGAAGATCGCGCATCACCAGCACATCGTGCAGGTCGCCCAGCCGCTCGCCCAGTTCGTCAACCGCCTTGCGCCTTGCCTTGATCGGCGTCGGCCACAGCCTGCCGAGCAGCGACAGATGCATGCCGTGGGTCTTGGCCGCCTTGCGCAGATCGTGGAAATCATTGGCCTCGCCGCGCGATCCGGCCTTGTCCAGCGCCTTCCTGGCACGGCGCAAGGTGATGCGGGCGCCTTCGGCAAGCACGTCGGCCGCCTGTTCCGGCTGGTCGGGCAAGGCAAGGCTTTCGATCCGCTTGAGGCCTTCCTCGCATGCCGCGGTCGCCGCACCGATCGCCACTTCGAGCCCGCTGCCCTCATGCATTTCATGCTGGCGGGCAATCAGCCTGTCGCGAACCGCGCCCAGCCCGTCGTCGGCGCTCTCCTTGGGAAAGCTTGCCGCCAGCCGGTCGATGGTCTCGATCAGCGCCGTCGCCTCGCGCGGGCCGGCAAGCAGGCCGGCCACATTGCGATAGCACTGGTTTTCGGTCTCACAGAATGTTTCGTCACCGGAACGAACCAGGCGCAGCAAGGCACGAGCGCTCTTCAACCGCTTGCGGCATTTGTGCAGTGCCTGTTCCGGCCGGCTCCGCGCGGCATCAAGGTGAGCCAATGCCTTGCCGATTTCCTCTGCAAGGATACGCCTGACCTCGCCGGTCAGCGGCACGCGCGGATCGATGCGAAAGCTCATGCGGCGATCTCCGGTATCCCCCCGAGGGCGAGCGACGCGTTGTAGTATTTTGACTCACCGGTGACTTCACGGCCGAGCCAGTCAGGCAGCATTTCGTCCGGCACGTCCTCCGGCGTCTCAAGTTCTGCGACCACAAGTCCCGTAAGTGGACCGCCAAAGACATCGACTTCATAGAGATAGCCGCGGTGCCTAACATGGTGACGTGTCTTCTCGATGACACGTCCGATGGTGAAGTCCAACATCTCCACCGCCTCCGGCAGCGGGATCGGGTATTCGAATTCGTCGCGCTCGCGCGCCTTGCTGCCAAACTTGAGCGTCAGCTTGGCGGACGTGCCATCGCTGATGCGCACGCGCACCGTGCGCCCGGGGCTGGCAGCGAGATAGAACTGGAGGATACGAATACGCGCCTCGGCCAGTTCTAACCATGCGGTGCTGGAGACCAGGAACTTGCGCTCGACTTCCTTGCCCATGGCCGCGCACTAAAGCGGTTACCGCCGGCGATGGCAAGACGGTGACGCACACAAGTTAGCGCTCACGAATTGACTTTAATCAATCGATTGATTAAATATCTGATATGATCAAGCAGTCCGACGCCAAAAATCCCCGCCGCGAAGCATCTCCCGCCGAGATGACGCGTGCGGCGCTTGTCCGCGCGGCGCTGAAATTGTTCGGGCGGCAGGGTTTCGACGGCACTTCGACGCGCGAGATCGCCGCCGAGGCGCAGGCCAATATCGGCTCGATCGCCTATCATTTCGGCGGCAAGGAGGGCCTTCGCGCCGCTGCCGCCGACTTTATCGTCGAGACCATCCAGACGGTCGCCGGCCAGGCGCTCGGCAATGCGCAGGCGCCGATGCCGGGCGGTGCAGAGGCGGCGCAAGCGCAGCTCTTCGCGGCGCTGGAGCGGATGGTCGGCTTTGTCGTGGCCAGCCCGCAGGCCGGCGAGATCGTGCAGTTCGTGTTGCGCGAGCTTTCACATCCGACGGCAGCCCTCGACCGCATCTATGACGGCGTTTTCGAGCCGACGCATCGCCGGCTGTGCCAACTCTGGGAGCAGGCGACCGGCGAGCCGGCCGAGAGCGAGGCCACAAGGCTGACCGTGTTCACGCTGATCGGTCAGGTCATCTATTTCCGCATCGGCCGCGAGGCGGTGATGCGCCGCATGGGCTGGAACGACATCGGCGCCGCCGAGGCCGCCAAGGTGGTGGCGGCCACATCCGGCAATCTCGAGGCCATATTGGCTTCCAGAAAAGGGGCAAAGATGAAGGGGCAAAGACCATGAGCTTTCTGTGTTCGCTGCCGCTCGCTGCGCAGCTTTTCAGCGCCTGTGCCCCGGCTGCCCCGCTGGCCGTCGGCTATGTCGAAGGCGATTACGTGCTGCTGGCGCCGATCGAGGTGGCGCAGGTCGAGACCGTCACGGTCAAACGCGGCGACCGAGTGGTGCCCGGCACGACCGTGGTGACGCTGGAAAGTGCCGACGCGAAGATCGCGGTGGCGCAGGCCGAGGCCGGCCTTGCCCAGGCGCAGGCGCAATTGGCCGATCTGCAGATCGGCAAGCGGCCGGAAGAGATCGCGGTGTTGAAGGCCGAGGTCGACATGGCCAGCGCCCAGGCCGCCGACGCCAAGCGCAAATTCGACCGCGCCGCCGATCTGTTCAAACGCGGCGCCGGCACGCAGGCCGATTTCGACACCGCGTCGGCGACGCTGGAAACGGCCAACGCGCAGGTCGGTCAGGCCACCGCCAATCTCGCCGTCGGTGGCCTGCCGGCGCGTCCCGAAACGATCAAGGCCGCCGACAACCAGGTCAAGCAGGCGCAGGCGACACTGGAACAGGCGCAGTGGCGGCTGTCGAAGCGGGTGCTGGCAGCCCCTTCGCCCGGCCGCGTCAACGATGTCATCCGCAATCCGGGCGACACCGCCGGCCCGACCGCGCCTGTCATTTCGATCCTGCCCGACGGCGCGGTGAAGCTCAGCGTCTACATTCCGGAGAGCGCCTTCTCCTCGGTCAAGGTTGGCACCTTGCTCGGCGTCCATTGCGACGGCTGCGGCGAGGGCGTGAAGGCGCGGGTCAGCTACGTTTCGCCCGATCCCGAGTTCACCCCGCCGGTGATCTATTCGCTCGAGAACCGGCAGAAGCTGGTCTACCTGGTCGAGGCGCGGCCGGAGGGCGATGCCGGCCCGCTGCAGCCGGGCCAGATCGTCGATGTCGATCTGGCGGACAGCGCAAAATGAACGCCATCGACGTCCATGGCCTGGTCAAGCGTTTTGGCAACAAGACCGTCGTCGACCATGTGACGATGTCGGTCGCCGAAGGCGAGATCGTCGGCTTTCTCGGACCCAACGGTTCGGGCAAGACCACCACCATCCGCATCATGTGCGGTCTGCTGACGCCGGACGAAGGCGAAGGCACGGTGCTCGGCTTCAACATCCGCACCGACAGCCTGCGCATCAAGCGCGAAGTCGGCTACATGACGCAGAAATTCTCGTTCTACGAGGATCTGACGATCGGCGAGAATCTCGAATTCGTGGCGCGGCTCTACCGGCTGAAGCCGGTTGAAGAATATGTCGCCGGGACGCTTGAAGACCTTGGCCTGACCACGCGCCGCAACCAGCTGGCCGGCACCTTGTCGGGCGGCTGGAAGCAGCGGCTGGCGCTCGCCGCCTGCATCATGCACAAGCCGAAATTGCTGCTGCTCGACGAGCCGACGGCCGGTGTCGATCCGAAGGCGCGGCGTGAATTCTGGGACGAGATCCATCGCCTCGCCAGCGGCGGGCTGACCGTGCTGGTCTCCACCCACTACATGGACGAGGCCGAGCGCTGCCACCGCATCAGCTACATCTCCTACGGCAAGATGCTGGCCACCGGCACCGTCGCCGAGGTGGTGAAAAATGCCGGGCTGACCACCTTCGTCCTGCAAGGCCCGCGCCTTGACCAGGTGGCCGAAGCGCTTCAAGGGCGCCCTGGCGTGGACCAGGTG
>NZ_RZQG01000496.1:2332-4491 GCF_003998635.1 Mesorhizobium sp. M7D.F.Ca.US.004.03.1.1 | reverse complement strand
ATGATCATGCTGCTGGCCGGGCTGCAGGCGATGTCGCGCGAGGTGCTCGAAGCCGCACGCGTCGACGGCGCCAATGCGTGGCAGACCTTCTGGCAGGTCACCTTCCCGCTGATGCTGCCGGTTTCGGTGACGGCGTTGATCCTGCGCATCATCTTCAAGCTGAAGCTTGCCGACATCATCATCACGGTGACGTCGGGTGGCCCGGGCGGTGCGACCGATTCCGTGTCTAGCTTCATCTACCGCGAATATCGCGACCGCTCGAACGTCGGCTACGGAACCATGCTGGCGATGGCCTATCTGGTGATCATCGTCGTGTTCGTCACCTGGCTGCTGAAATTTGCCAACCGTTTTGTCCGCAATGTGAATTGAGCCAAGATGAGCGTTCAGACCACCGAATATGTAGCCTCGGAGATCCGCTCACCGGCGAGCTTCCTCGCCAGCCGCGTCTTCATCTATGGGGCGCTGGCCTTCTGGGCGTTCATCTGCCTGTTTCCGATCTACTGGACGATCACGACCTCGTTCAAGACCGCGGTTGATGTCACGCAAGGCCATCTCATCCCCTTCGTCGACTTCCAGCCGGACTGGAAAGGCTGGCGCTCGCTCGGCCTGTCGCCGGACTCGATCTTCCAGACCTCGACGGTGCGCGAGGAGTTCCTCAAGCGCTTCATGAACTCGGTGATCACCTCGGTCGGCGCGTCGAGCCTGGCCATCGTCATCGGCAGCCTCGCCGCCTACGGGCTCACCCGCTATCGCTATCATTTCGCCTGGTTCAAGAACGAGGACATCTCGTTCTTCTTCCTGTCGCAGCTGATCCTGCCGCCGGTGGTGCTCGCCCTGCCCTTCCTGGTGCTCTACCGCGAAGTCGGTCTGCTCGACACGCGCGTCGGGCTGATCCTGCTCTACACGCTGATGGTGCTGCCGATCGTCATCTGGATCATGCGCGACCAGTTCAACTCGATCCCGGTCGAGCTCGAGGAAGCAGCGCTCGTCGACGGGCTGTCGATCTGGGGCGCCTTCTTCCGCATCGTCATGCCGATCGCGCTGCCGGGCATGGTCGCCGCCTTCATCCTGGCGATGGTGCTGTGCTGGAATGAGTATTTCTTCGCCGCCCTTTTGACCTCGACCGACGCCAAGACCATTCCCGTCATGGTGGCGAGCCAGACCGGCTCGCAAGGCATCAACTGGTGGTCGATGGCAGCACTCGCCACCGCCGCGATAGCGCCACTCGCCGTCATCGGCATTGCGCTCGAACGCTATCTGATCATGGGCATGACCGCGGGAGCGGTGAAGTAGCAGGGCCAGCCTTCCCTTCACCCCTTGTGGGGTGAGCAGCCGGTTCGCCGAAGGCGAATTCATCGTGCCGGTGGCACGATGAAAGGCCGGCGAACGCCGGGACGCTGCGAAGCAGCGGGGACACGGTAGGTGGATCGGCCACCCCGGCCCTTCGCAGGCTCAGGGCGTTCGAAGCTCGAAAAGCCAAGCAATTGGCTTTTCGTCCGCTACGCAGACCGCTTCTCACCCCGCAAGGGGAGGAGGAAGAACCGCGCTAGGCTCTTAGAATTGTGCGCAGGTGATCCATGATCATGGCGACGCCCTTCTGCCCGAGTTCCGCTGAAGCATCCCTGGCACTCGCCGTATACCAGCTCTTGTTGTCTTCGAAGTGGCCAGCATCGACAGCCTCCGGGCATAGCGCCAGCATCAGTGAGGTCTCGCCGATGCCGGCATGGTCGAACGGGTACTTGCCGTTCATGTCAGCCGACATCAGCGGGTGCACTTGCACCCAGTTGAAGAAATTTTCACCCGCAGCGTGTCCCGAATAGTAGTCGGCCATCGCCTGAGAGCCCCACCAGCCCTCGCCGCGTTCCTTCTCGAGAAAGCGGAAGATCGCCTGCCGACCGGCGGTCTTGAACGCCAGATCGGTCGGCATGCCGGCGGCGAAATTCTCGGTCTGGTGGTGAATGATGGCGTGGATGTTGCGAAAGCCGATGCGCAGCAGGCCGTAGAACAGCTCCTCGCCGAACGGCGCCAGCGCGTTGCCGCCGACCTGCACCGAGCCGCTGCCTTCCGGCGGCGCCACCGCATAGCTCGCAGCACCGTAGTAGAAGGGCGGCAGGATGACGACGTCCTTCTCCTTTTCGAACAGCTCCAGCGTCTTGACG
>NZ_RZQG01000496.1:0-2322 GCF_003998635.1 Mesorhizobium sp. M7D.F.Ca.US.004.03.1.1 | reverse complement strand
GCCGACCGCCATGTGTTCGCCGTGGTATTCGAGCACGCCAAGCGGCAGAGCGACCGGCCAGTTCTCGGCGATCGCCTTGCGGATCTGGTGCGGCAGCATCAGTTCATAGCGCATGATCTATTCCATGTTGGTGTGGCGGGCGCGCATCGCTTCGGGCGACGCGCCGATCAAATCCTTAAGCTTCAGCACCATCGCCTCGAACAGCAGGAACAGCGCGCCTTCGAACACCGAGCCCATCGGCAGCACCGATGTCTTCTGTGCCCCCTGATCGTTGGCCATGGTCTGCGCGGGGATGAGCAGCGTGAAATCGGCGCGCTGTGCCGCACCGCTTTCGGCCTGGGCGGTTAGCAGCAGGTTGGTTGCACCGGCATCGTGCGCAACCTGCATGAGGGTCAGCACGGTCGAAGTCTCTCCCGGCCCGGAGCTGACCAGGAAAACATCCCCCTGCCCCAGCGGCGGCGTGGTCATGTCGCCGACCACGGCGACAGGCAGGCCCAGATGGTAGAGCCGCATCGCAAAACCCTTGACCTGCAAGGCCTCGCGGCCGCAGCCGTAGACGACGATCAGTCGGGCGCTCGCCAGCATCTTGCAGGCGGCGTCGATCCGGCTCTCATCGATGCGCGCCAGCACGCCGCCGAGTTCGTCAAGCGCGGTCTCGAACAGGCTTTTGCTCTTGTCGCTCACCGCAAACCTGCCATTGAAATCATCCTGGGATTTTGCCGCCCTTGCTGCCGCGAACAGCTTGATTTTGCTCATGCTAGCAACCGCGAAAATGCGTGTCCAACGCGCAGCTACGCTTTTGCCAGATCACAGGCATGATAGTGTCATGTCAGACAAATCAAGCGAGGCAAACGGCAGGATATGAAGACACGGCATTTCGACCGCATCGGCAATGGCGGCATCAGTTTTACCGAACTCGGCTTCGGCACGGCGCCGCTCGGCAACCTCTATCGTGCCGTCTCGGACGAGGACGCCAACGCCACGCTGGAAGCCGCCTGGGCGACCGGCTGCCGCTACTACGACACCGCGCCGCTGTACGGGCTTGGCCTGTCGGAAACGCGGCTCAACCCGTTCCTGCGCGGCAAGAAGCGCGACGACTATGTGCTGTCGAGCAAGGTCGGTCGCATCATGCGCGCCTGCCCGCCGGAAGAGCGCACCGGCATCGGCAAGTTCTTCGACACGCCGTCGCGCCGTGAAGTGTACGACTACAGCTATGACGGCGTCATGCGCTCGTTCGAAGCCTCGCTGGAGCGCCTCGGCGTCGACCGTATCGACATCCTCTTCGTGCATGACGTCGACATCTTCACCCATGGCAGCAAGGAAGCGTCCGACCGGCGCATCGAGGAGTTCATGCGCTCGGGCTATTATGGCTTGCTCTCGCTCCGCGACCAGGGCGTCATCAGGGCGTTCGGTGGTGGCATCAACGAATGGCAGGTTGCGCAGACGCTGGCTGAGCGCGGCGACTTCGACCTGTTCTTGCTGGCCGGGCGCTATACGCTGCTGGAACAGGAGGCGCTGGCATCCTTCCTGCCGCTCTGCCAGGCACGCGGTATCGGCATCGTTCTCGGCGGGCCCTACAACTCCGGCATCCTTGCAACAGGGCCGAAGCCAGGCGCCTACTACAATTACTCCGAAGCAACGAAGGACATCCTCGACCGGGTCGCCGGCATCGAGAGCGTCTGCAAGCGCCATGGCGTGCGGCTGATCGAGGCCGCCCTGCAATTCCCGCTGCTGCACCCCTCGGTCGTCTCGGTGATCCCCGGTGGCCAGCGGCCGAGCGAAGTCGAGAGCAACCGCTCGCTGCTCGATGCGAAACTGCCCGCAGCGCTTTGGGCCGATCTCAAGAAGGAAGGTCTGATGCACCCTGAAGCGCCGACCGCATAAGCCGGCCGCCATCGCGTCAGCGTCGGGCACAAAAATGAAAAGCCGGGCAAGCCCGGCTTTTCTGGTCGCGTGTACCTGCGTAGGCCACGAAAATGAAAAGCCGGGCAAGCCCGGCTTTTCTGGTCTCTGAAAAGAAAAACCGCTTAGTTGACTGCGTCCTTGAGGCCTTTGCCGGCCGAGAACTTCGGCACGGTGCGTGCCGGAATCTTCACTTCGGCGCCGGTCTGAGGATTGCGGCCGGTCGACGCCGCACGCTTTGACACGGTGAAATTGCCAAAGCCGACAAGCCGGACATCGCCGCCCTTCTTCAGTTCACCGGTGATCACGGAAAATACCGCATCGACCGCCGACTGCGCGTCACCCTTCGAAATGCTCGCGGCGTCGGCGACAGCGGATACCAGTTCGTTCTTGTTCATAAAAATTCCCTTCCATGAGAAC
>NZ_RZQG01000495.1:0-4501 GCF_003998635.1 Mesorhizobium sp. M7D.F.Ca.US.004.03.1.1 | reverse complement strand
GACCTCCGCGCCAAGCCGGCGGATCTCGTCGAGCTTGTTTTCAGGTACCAGCCGCGACATGCAGATCGCCGCGCGCATGCCTTCAAGCTTCGCCGCATGGGCAAGCGCGCGGCCGTGATTGCCGGTCGAGGCTGCGACCACGCCGTGAGCCTTCTCCTCGGCGCTCAGCGAAGCGACGGCATTCGAGGCGCCGCGCAACTTGAAGCTGCCGGTGGTCTGCCGGTGCTCGAGCTTGAGATGAACCTGTGCGCCCAACTGTTCGGAAAGACTCTGGGATAGCACGGTCGGCGTGCGCTCGATCTTGCCGGCAATGCGCTCGCGCGCGGCGCGAATGTGCTCAAGGGTGACCTGTGTCATGATCATCAAGCACGCGGCAATGGCAGCGTCATCAGACGGCCGAATTCGGGATGGGCTGTGTCATCGCCGCAAAGCCGCAGACAATTCCAGGCGGTCGCCTGGTTGCTGGTGACCACGGGACGGCCGATCGCCTTTTCCATTCCGGTGACCGCCAGTGCACCGCGCAGCGCCGTGCAGGAGACGAACAGCGCATCGGCGCTCGCGTCGGTCGCCTCACGCGCCAGATCGACAAGCGTTGCGGGTGCGATGCGCGCCATCTCGCGGTCGTCCTCGAAGCCGAGACAGGTGAAGCTAACGATGTCGAAGCCGCGCGCCGCGAAATAGGCGGCCATCGGCCTAGATGTCTCGACCGTGTAGGGAGTGAGCATGCTGATCTTGCTCGCGCCCAGCACACGCAGCCCGCGCACGCCCGCCATCGGCGGCGTGACGACTGGCACGCCGGGCTTTGCAGCCTGGATCGCGGCCTCGATCTCGGTATCGCCGATCACCACCGACGCCGAAGTGCAGGAGTAGCAGATGGCATCGAGTGGCTCGTCCGGCAGGATCAGGGCCGCGCCCGCCGTCAGCGCCGGCTGCATCTTGCGCAGGTTTTCCGGCGTCGTCGGGTTGGCGTAGGGAATGCGCGCGACGTAGACGCCAATCCGCTCGCTCGCCACCATGCGGCGGAAATCCGGCTCGCTGGTGTGGTCGGTGGCAAGGATGATCAGGCCGACGCGCCGCTCTAGCGGGCGCACATCCAGCGCTGGCCTCTTTGGGTAAACTTTGATCTCGGGCAAGGGTTTCATCGGCTACCTCTCGATCTTGCCGTAGTGGCGTTCCAGCCAGCGCAGCAGCACGACCGAAAACAGACTGATGACGAGGAAGAAGGCACCGACCAGCGTGATCGGCTCGATGTAGCGATAGTAGGTGTTGGCGACACTTTTCGCCTGGTTCATCAGCTCCAGCACGGTGATCGCCGACAGCAGCGGCGTTTCCTTGAACATGGCGATGAAATAATTGGCCAGCGCCGGGATCATCGGCGGAATGGCCTGCGGAATGATGATGTGGGTCCAGGTCTGCCTGGCGCTAAGATTGCAGGCCTTGGCGGCCTCCCATTGGCCGCGCGGCACATTGTCGATGCCGGCGCGATAAACCTCGGCGGTGTAGGTGCCGTAGTGCAGCCCGAGTCCGATGACACCGGCGACCAGCGGCGGTAACAGGATGCCGATGTCGGGCAGCACGTAGAAGATGAAATAGAGCTGCACTAGCAATGGCGTGCCGCGAATGAACTCGGCCAGGAAACCGACGGTGCGCGATAACGCCCTGTTGGGCGAGCGGCGCGCCAGCGCGATGCCCAGCCCGACGATCGCCGCCAGCACCGAGCCGAGCAGTGTCGCCAGGATGGTGATCTTCACGCCCTGGATCAGCGTCGGCATGATTTCCCAGACGAAATTCCAATCCCATTCCATCAGGCACGCACCCCATCGAGGCCGCGCGCCATGCGGCGTTCCAGTGAGCGCACGCCCCACGAGATGAGCAGCGCCAGGACGAAATAGATGATCAGGATGGTGGCGAACGGCACCAAGGTGTTGCCGGTCTGCGACCGCACCACCTGCGCCTGGAAGGTCAGGTCGGTGAGCGAGATCAGCGATACCACGGCGGTCGCCTTGAGCAGTTCGATGGCGTTGTTGCCGAAGGTCGGCAGCATCACCAGCAGCGCCTGCGGCAGGATGACGTGGCGCATGCCTTGCCAGCGGCCGAGATTGAGCGCGGTGCAGGCTTCATACTGTTCACGGCCGATCGACTGGATGGCGCCGCGCACCACTTCGGCGGCATAGGCGCCGACATTGAGGCCGAGCGCCAGCACGCCGGCCTGCAACGGCGTCAGCGAAATACCGATGAAGGGCAGCACGAAATAGGCCCAGAACAATTGCACGAAGATCGAGGTGCCGCGGAAGAATTCGATGTAGGCGGTGGCCAGCGCGCGCAGCACGAAGAAACGCGACAGCCGACCCATTCCGGCGAGAAAGGCCATGAACAGGGCAAGCACCGATCCCATCAGCGTCAGCTCGATGGTGACAAGCGCTCCCTGCAATATCAGGCCGAAATAGCCGGACCACTGGGTCATTGAGGTTCCACGTTGGTAATTCTTGGACCCTTCTCCCCGTTCACGGGGAGAAGATGCCGGCAGGCAGATGAGGGGCAGCGCTAGCTTGGCAAAACTTGGCACCGCCCCTCATCCGGCCCTTCGGGCCACCTTCTCCCCGTAAAACGGGGAGAAGGAAAACAGGCGCTACTTCGCCGCGCAGAGCTTGTCGCGGGTCGTCGACATCGCGGCTGCCGCGGAGAAGCCATAGGGCTCGATGATCTTGGCGAACTCACCCGACTTCTTCATCTTTGCGAGCTCGACGTCGAAGGCGTCGCGCAGCGCCTCGTCGCCCTTCTTGAAGGCGGCGCCGTCGCAATAGACCGGCGCGCCCTGCACCGGAGCGATGACTTCGAGGTTTGGATCAGCGGCCTTCTTGACCAGATCATTGATCGACAGAACCGGCAGCGAATAGGCATCGATGCGGCCGTCCTGCAGCATCTTCACGCCGCTCTGGCCGTCCGGCACGACAATGACACGCTCGCGCGGCACGCCGGCGTTGAGCGCCAGCTTCTCCTCGGTGCCGCCGCCGGGCGCACCGATCGTGGCGGTCGTGTCCTTGGCGACATCCTCGTAGCTCTTGAAGCCTTTCGGGTTGCCCTTCTTCACCAGCATCGCCTCGGCGTCGCACAGCACCGGCTCTGAATAGACAACGGCAGCGCAGCGTTCCGGCTTCATGAACAGGCCGGCGGTGACGACATCGAAGCGACCGGCCTGCAGGCCGGGAATCATCGCGCCATATTCGGAGATCGAGGCGACGATGTCGGCGACGCCTAGGCGCTTGAAGATCTCGCGCGCCACATCGGGCGCCGCGCCCGAGACCTTGCCGTCGGCGGCGACCGCCGTATAGGGCGGCTCGTTGGCGATGGCGACGCGGGCAAAGCCTTGTGCCTTGAGTTGCTCGAGCTTGCTGTCGTCGGCCGAACCGGCGGTCGAGGCGGCCAGCACCGCCGTCAGTGCAAGACCGGCAACGCCGGCCAGAATGCTAGGTTTGTTCATTGTTCCCAACTCCTTGTTTCTTGTCTTGCTTTTGTTACGGGCGGCCTCGCCGCCCTTGACGGCGGCGTTGCCGCCTCGGCATTACGGTCAGACGCGATGTCCGGCCGCGATGATCTTCTTCAGGAAGCCTTGCGTACGCTCCTGCTTGGGATGACGGAAAATCTCGTCGGGCTTGCCTTCCTCGACGATCTTGCCACGATCGAAGAACAGCACCCGATCGGCGAAATCATGGGCGAAACCCATCTCGTGGGTGACCAGCAGCATGGTCATGTCGGTCTCGGCGGCGAGCTTGCGCATGACGTTCATCACCTCCTCGACCAGTTCCGGATCGAGCGCCGACGTCACCTCGTCGAACAGCATGATCTTCGGCGATAGCGCGAGCGCCCGGGCGATCGCCACGCGTTGCTTCTGCCCACCGGAAAGCTGTGCCGGCATGTTCTTCGCCTTGTCGGCCATGCCGACCATCTCGAGCAGTTCCATCGCCCGCTTTTCGGCGGCGGCACGCGGCGTGCCCTTGGTCAGCATCGGGGCCAACGTGACATTGTCCATGACGCACTTATGCGGAAACAGGTTGAACAGCTGGAAGACCATGCCGATCTTCTGGCGCATCCTTGTCAGGTGCCGCTCATCGGCGGGCAGCAACTGACCATTGCGCTCCATGTGGTAGAGCTGCTCGCCGTCGATCTGGATATGACCGCCATCGATGCGCTCCAACGTCATCAGGATGCGCAGGATCGTCGTCTTGCCCGAGCCTGACGGACCGATCAGCGCCAGCTTCTCGCCAGGCATGACCTGCATCGACAGGCCGTCCAGCACCTTGAAGCTGCCGAAGCTCTTCGAGATGCCGTCGATCTTGATAATGGGCGCTGATGCGGACAAATGAATTTCCCCGTGCTGGAGAAGCCTGTGCCCCTTAACGATGCGGAACGCGCCAAATCATGTCAATTGGGAAAATAATATCATGACAATATTTCCCATTCCGCACAATTCTTGAGCAACCAGTGCCGAAGAGTGCGCCGG
>NZ_RZQG01000494.1:0-4501 GCF_003998635.1 Mesorhizobium sp. M7D.F.Ca.US.004.03.1.1 | reverse complement strand
GCATTGCCGCGACCGGTTTCGAAGGTGCTTGGCCAATGCTTGACCAAGCCAGTCAGCTCCTGGGCTTCCCGGAAATCTTCGGCAACGCACTGACCATCTTCGTGCTGCTGATGGCCTGGTTCCTGGTCATCATCGCCTTCTTCATCCTTTCCATCCAGCTTTTCATCACCATCCTTGAGTTCAAGCTCACCACGCTGGCAGGTTTTGTTTTGGTTCCATTCGCACTTTGGAACCGTTCAGCGTTCCTGGCCGAACGCGTGCTCGGCCATGTTATCTCGTCAGGCATCAAGGTGATGGTGCTCGCCGTCATTGTCGGTATCGGCTCCACGCTCTTCGGGGAGTTCGCTTCCGCATTGCAAGGCAAGGAGCCGGATCTTGCCGGTGCCATGTCCCAGGTACTGGGCGCACTGGCATTGCTTGGCCTTGGCATTTTTGGGCCGGGGATCGCGTCGGGTCTTGTCTCAGGCGCACCGCAGCTTGGGGCGGGCGCCGCCCTCGGCACGACCGCGGCGGCAGCGGGTGTATCACTCGTTGCTGGAGGCACAGCATTTGCTGGCGCGCGTATGGCAACCAGCGGCGGTGTCGCCGCCATCCGAGCCGGCACAACAATGGGATCGGCTGCTTCCACGTCATGGCAGATCGGGCGCGCAACCTCGCCCGACGCTGGCCTCTCCGGTGTGGCTGCTGGAATGCATGGTGTAACCAGTGCAGCTGGCGGCGCCGCTATACGCATAGCGCGATCCGCCACTGCAAGTGTTGGGCGCAACGCCGATGCCGGGCGCGATGCCGCGTGGACCGCGACCGGCGGC
Source organism: Mesorhizobium sp. M7D.F.Ca.US.004.03.1.1 (assembly GCF_003998635.1). Classification (NCBI taxonomy): domain Bacteria; kingdom Pseudomonadati; phylum Pseudomonadota; class Alphaproteobacteria; order Hyphomicrobiales; family Phyllobacteriaceae; genus Mesorhizobium; species Mesorhizobium sp. M7D.F.Ca.US.004.03.1.1. The sequence goes on along the minus strand of NZ_RZQG01000494.1, from coordinate 3,692 downwards.
ACGCCGACAGCGCCAATGACCGAACGCTCTGCCGGTTCGGCCACTGTTTCGGCGCCGACGTGGGCAAGGCGCCTACGTTCTGAACAGACCGCCCGTGCAAATCGCCACGCTGCCATGCAAGCTGTCCGAGACGGAGACCGGCCGGGAGGCAGCGCCACCCCCTCTCTCAACGACAAGGATGACTAGATGCTCTTCAAGCGACCCGTGCACCGTTACGGCAAAACACCCGAACCGGTCACGCCGTATCAAAAAGCCGCCCAGCTGTGGGACGAGCGCATCGGCTCATCTCGACTGCAGGCCAGGAACTGGCGGATCATGGCCCTTGGCTGCCTGGCCTTGGCGACCGGGCTTTCCGGCGGACTCGTATGGCAGTCGATGCAAAGCCGTGTCGTGCCTTATGTCGTCGAGGTCGATGGCTTCGGCGAGACGCGCGCCGTCGCGCCGGCGATCCGGAATTATGAGCCCTCGGATGCTCAGATCGCCTGGCATCTCGGCCGCTTCATCCAGAATGTCCGTTCCGTTTCCACCGATCCGGTTTTGGTACGGCAGAACTGGTTGGCAGCGTACGACTTTGCTAGCGATCGCGCAGCGCTCTTCCTCAACGAATACGCCAAGGCGAACGACCCCTTCGGTCAGATCGGAACGCGCAGTGTTTCGGTACAGGTCACCAGCGTGGTCAGAGCCTCCGAAAGTTCATTCCAGGTCAAATGGACCGAGCAGGTGTTTGAGCGCGGAAGCCTTGCCAGCACGATGCGCTGGACTGCGATCCTCACGATCGTGATTCGCTCGCCAAGCAATACGGATCAGCTGCGCAAGAATCCGCTCGGCGTCTTCATCAATGCCATTGACTGGTCACGCGAGCTCGACAGCGCCGTCCCAACCCCCCTTTCTCCGACGGAGTCCACCAATGAAAGGTAAAATGTCACCGATTCGTGCCGTGCTGATCCTATCGGTGTCGGCAGCGGTCGTTTCCGCTTGTGCATCGAAGAAGGTGCCGCCGCCTGAGATTTCCTATGACGCTGCCGACTTCAAACCGGCCGCGATCGAAAAGGCGCCGGAGAGGCCGATTAGAATTGTCGAGGTGCCAAAACCACTGCCGCTGCCTGGCCAAATGCAGCCCGAGCCCGGCAAGGCCGAGGACAAGCGCCCCCCTGAAGAACGCGTCGCTGATGCCAACAAAGCCGCGACACAGCAACCCACCAAGTACGGGTATGTTAATGCCGTGCAAGTCTACCCCTTCACCGATGGCGCGCTTTATCAACTCTATGCCGCGCCGGAGCGCGTGACCGACATCGCTCTGCAGCCGGGCGAGAAACTAACCGCCGTGTCGGCTGGCGACACCGTGCGCTGGGTCATTGGCGATACCGCAAGCGGCACCGGTGACAATCAGCGCACCCATGTTCTGGTAAAACCCTTCGCGCCGGGTCTTGCCACCAATGTCGTCATTACGACGGACCGGCGGACCTATCATTTGCAGCTTCAAAGCACCGAGAAGACCGCAATGGCGGCAATCTCCTGGACCTACAGCCAAGACCAGATCATCGCGCTTCGCCAGCGCAATGCTCAAGCCGAGGCAGTTACACCGGTCGCGTCGAATATCGCGCTCGAAAACCTTCGCTTTCGCTACTCAATCAGTGGCGACACACCGCCCTGGAGACCGACGCGAGCCTTCGACGACGGCAGCAAGGTCTATATTGAGTTCCCTCGTCGCATAGATCAGGGCGAGGCGCCACCACTCTTCATCGTCGGCGCAGATGGGAGCAGCGAGCTCGTCAACTATCGCGTGCGCGGCAACTATTACATCGTCGATCGGCTCTTCGCCGCGGCCGAACTTCGCCTCGGCACCAAGCGGCAGCAGGTGATCCGCATCAGCAGGATTGACGGCAGGCAACCGCAACGGCGGATCTCGCTCTTTCGCGGCAGCCGGCGAGGTGAGGACTCATGATCGAAAATTCCCGCTCTGGCATCCCGCCGAAACTGGATCCCGAGGAACTGCAGCTTCGGGCCTCTCCCCGCCGCGTGGTGCGGTTCAGGCGCGGTGTGATCATCGCGATCGCAGCGCTCGGATCCGGCGCTGTCTTCGGCGTTACCATGATCGCCCTCCAGGGGCCGGCCCTTCGCATCAGGGATCAGGCGGAAGATCTCTACAACACTGAGCGCAAACCAACCGCCGAGGGGCTCGATACGCTTCCCCATGACTATTCCGGCATGAAGCCGAAGCCTCCCGTCCTTGGGCTACCTTTGCCGGGCGACCTCGGCCGCCCCATCCTCGAGCGGCAGCGCCAGCTCGGCATCGTGCCGGGCCAAGACATCTCGGCCGAGGAGCAGCGTCTAGCGCAGCAGGCGATCGAAGCGCGTGAATCGCGGGTGCTTTTCCGCGTCGAAAATCGAGCTCAAAAGACAGATGTCGGAGAGAGCGTGCAAACTGCTCAGCATCCATTTGAGGCGCTTCCCCAATCCGAAGCAGGACGCGCGTCAGCCTCGGTGGCGGCGGCGGAAGGCGACCAGAACAATCAGCAGCGAAAGCTTGATTTTCTCAGCCAGCGGAGCACTGGCGGGATCTACAATCCGCATGCGCTGCAGACGCCGATCTCGCCATATCAACTGATGGCTGGCAGCGTGATTGCCCCCAGCCTGATCACCGGCATCAATTCCGATTTGCCGGGCCTTGTCGTCGCGCAAGTCACCGAAAATGTGCACGACACGGTCACGGGCAACATATTGCTGATTCCGCAGGGCTCACGTCTTATCGGCGTCTACGACAGCGTCGTCGCGTTCGGGCAAAAGCGAGCGCTGCTGGTCTGGCAGCGCATTCTGCTGCCCGACGGCTCGTCGGCCGAAATCGACAATCTGCCCGCGAGCGACACCGCCGGCTACGCAGGGCTGGAAGACGAAGTCGATTTCCACACTTGGCAGATGATCAAGGGAGTGGCGCTTGCCACATTGCTCGGTGTCGGCACAGAATTCAGCCTCGGCGAAAACGAGAGCGATCTGGTCAAGGCGATCCGGGAATCAGCCCAGCAGAACGCCAGTCGAGCCGGCCAGCGCATCACCGAAAAAAACCTCAATATCCAGCCCACCATCGTCGTCCGCCCAGGTTGGCCACTGCGCGTCATCGTGCACAAGGACATCGTGCTGCGGCCATACGCCAGTTGAGCAGGAGTTATCATGGCTGACCTGAAACTTGGAAAACTTCCGGACCGAACAGCTTCGAAGATCACCATTACCGTCAGCGCGGAGCTGAGCCAAACACTCAAGGAGTATGCTGCACTTTACCGTCAGACCTATGGTCAGTCTGAAACCGTGGCAGAACTCATCCCTTTCATGCTGGCGGCGTTTCTGGAAGGCGACCGAGCCTTTGCCAAGGCCAGAAAGGAACGTCTGCCGACGGAGCTTGCCGGAAAATCGTGACTCCTCCGCTAGGGCAGCTGGAACATTGCCTAGCTGTCGCGACCTACCTGCTCCTCGCGAAGCATAGGATCAAACACCTTGGAATGCAGGTATGCGCAAGAGATGATGTGGAAGGAGATACCGCGCAACAGCCTAAGTTTGCATTTTCGATTTGGTCGGCCGTGAACTATCCGCAAGCCATTGATCTGGCCTGTTGATTGAGGCGGATAGCGGCTTTGGAATTGCAGGATTAGCGGTATTTGGACGCTGTTTTCCTGCAATTCGGTTTTGCGATTCCCTTG
>NZ_RZQG01000493.1:0-4509 GCF_003998635.1 Mesorhizobium sp. M7D.F.Ca.US.004.03.1.1 | reverse complement strand
CGAGGGTAAGGTTCTCGCCTTCTAGCCCTTCGACAAGGCGCCATCACGATCATTTCCGCTGATCATTTGGCTCAAGCGAATTCGTGTGACACGGCAGGCCGCGCCACCTACATACCGCCATTCCCTTGTTGTTGTGCATGTCGTTGTCCCAAAACCGCTACGCACTTTTGGGCGACATGCATCAGGAGTGGTCGATGGCGACGGACGTAATTTCCGAGAGCGGTGCGAAAAGCGATTTCTGGCAAGGCGTGCGGCTCTCGATGCCTGTCGTGGTGGCGTCGGCGCCGTTTGCGGTGCTGTTCGGCGCGCTCGCCGTCGACAATGGCTTCTCGGTCCTGGAAGCCTTTCTGATGAGCGCACTGGTCTATGGCGGCGCCAGCCAGATGGTCGGCATCCAGCTGTTCGGCCAGCACGTGGCGCCGTGGCTGATCGTGCTGTCGATCTTCGCCGTCAATTTCCGCCATGTGCTCTATTCCGCTGGCATCGGCCGGCGCATCGCCCATTGGCCCGTCATCAGCCAAGCGCTCGGCTATTTCATCCTCACCGACCCGCAATTCGCGGTGGCCGAGGCGCGGGCGCAATCCGGCCAGACGGTCGGCTTTGCCTGGTATCTGGGACTTGGCCTGCCGGTCTATGTGTTCTGGGTGATCGAAAGCGCGCTCGGCGCGGTGTTCGGCAAACTGATCCCCGATACGCACGCGCTGGGTATCGATTTCCTGCTGCCGATCTATTTCCTCGGCCTGGTGATGGGCTTTCGCAAGCGGCCGCTGTGGCTGCCGGTGGTGATTGCCAGTGCGGCCGCCTCCATCGTCGCCTACAAGACGGTGGGCTCGCCCTGGCATGTCTCGATCGGCGCGATTGCCGGCGTGCTGCTGGCGGTCATCCTGCCACCTCACCACAGCGGCGTGAAGGCACGGCCATGAGCACGACATTCTGGATCATCATCGCCGGCGCGATCGCCACTTATCTGACACGGATCGGCGGACATCTGGTCATCTCTCGCTTCGACACCATCCATCCGCGTGTGGAAGCCGGTCTCAACGCCGTGCCGGCTGCGGTGCTGACGACGCTGGTGGCGCCGGAGCTGTTGAACGCCGGGCCGGCGGAATGGGCGGCGCTGGTCGTCACCGCCGTCGTGTCACTGCGCGGTGGGTTGATGGCGATGTTCTTGGCGGGTGCGGCGGTACTGATCGTGGCGCGGCAGTTCGTCGGCTGATCCTGCGAGCGCGATTGTTTTCGAACGCTGGTGCCGCCCCTCATTGCCCTGCCGGGCATTTCTCCCCCTAAACGGGGAGAAAGAAGCTCACCTCAAATCTTCGCGTCATGCGGCAGCGGCGCTGTCGCCTTTTCCAACCAGGCCAGCGTCTCGCCGTCGAGCATCGGCCCGATCTCGGCCAGCACGCGCGCGTGGTATGTGTCGAGCCAGTGCAGCTCCTCGCGCGTCAACAGATCCGACCGCACCAGTCTGGTGTCGATCGGCGCCAGCGTTAGCGTCTCGAAGCCGTGCATGGCGATGTCGCCGCCCTCGACCTCTTCAGCCGGCGTCACCAGGATGAGGTTCTCGATGCGGACGCCGTAGGAACCTTCCTTGTAGTAGCCCGGCTCGTTGGACAGCATCATGCCTTCAAGCAGCTTTTCGGTGCCGGTGCGGGCAATGCGCTGCGGCCCTTCATGCACAGCCAGATACGAGCCGACGCCATGGCCGGTGCCGTGGGCGAAGTCGCAGCCGTGCTTCCACAGCGCCATGCGGGCGACGGCATCGATTTCCGAACCGCGCGTGCCGGCGGGGAAGCGCAAGGTAGAGATGCCGATCATGCCTTTCAGCACCAGCGTGAAGCGTTCGCGCATTTCCTCGGTCGGCTGGCCGATGGGCACGGTGCGGGTGATGTCGGTGGTGCCATCCTGGTACTGCGCGCCGGAATCAAGCAGGAACAGTTCGCCGACCTGCAGCTTGCGGCTGGTGGCGCGCGATACGCGGTAGTGCATGATGGCGCCGTTCGGGCCGGCGCCGGAAATGGTGTCGAAGGAGACGTCGCGCAGCGGCATCTGGGTTTCCTCGCCGGTCTGCCGCCGCGACTCCTCCAGCCTGGTGACGACTGATATCTCGTCGAGCGAGCCGGGTTTTTGCCGCTCCAGCCAGCACAGCAGCTTTGCCACAGCCGCGCCATCACGCCGATGCGCGGCGCGCGAACCGTTGATCTCGGCCTGGTTCTTGGTGGCGCGTGGGATGCGGGCAGGGTCGACTGCTGCAATCACGGTGCCGCCATTGGCTTCGACCAGCATGCGCAGCCTGTCGGCAGCCAGCACCGGGTCGAGCGCGATTTTCGCGCCACTCTTGGCAAGCGCCACGATTGCCGCTTCGAATTCGCCGGGCTCATGCGGCTCGGCGAGTTGGGTGAGGTAGGCCGCGACCTGACGCGAGAATTTGCGCTTATCCATGAACAGCTGGTGCGACCCATCGGCGGCGAGGATGGCGAAGCCGAGCGCCAGCGGTGTGTGGGGAACGTCACCGCCACGGATGTTGAAGGCCCAGGCGATGGAGGAGGGGTCGGTCAGCACGGCATGGGTGGCACCGTCCTCGGCGATCGCAATTGCCAGCCGCCCCAGCTTGTCCTTGGCGAGTTCGCCGGCGAAGCCGATCGGATGAAGCTCGACGGGCGTCACCGGCGCCTCGGGCTGATCCTTCCAGATGATGTCGATCGCGTTCTTGTCGAGCGGCACCAGCACCGCACCTGATTTGTCGGCCGAGGCCTGCAGCGCCTTGATCTCGCTGATCGTGTGCAGCCATGGATCGAAGCCAAGCCGCGCGCCCTTGCCGATGTTATCCTTGAGCCAGACGGCCGGCGGGTTGTCGACCAAGCTTTCGATTGAAAAGACATCGAGATCGACCTCGCTGCGTACCTGCAGCGTGTAGCGCCCGTCGACAAAGACGAAGGCGCGGTCGCGCAGGACGATGGCGACACCGGCCGAGCCGCTGAAGCCGGTCAGCCATTTCAGCCGCGCCGAACGGTCGGCGACATATTCACCCTGGTGCTCGTCGGCGCGAGGCACGATAAAGCCATCCAGCCCGTTGGCTTCAAGCCATTGGCGCAGCAACGCCACGCGCGGCTTGCCGACGGCCGGGTCGCCCGCGGAATCGAAGGTCTGGAACATGGTGGGCCTCCTGCAGTCAGCACAACCGTAGCGTACGGTCGCGGAAATCGGAATCGATTTCCGGCTGGGCGCAACCTGCTACAGCATCGCTTGACTGACAACCGGCGGAACTTGGTCCAGCTCGGTCGTTGCCGGCCTATCTGCCTCAATGCTTGAGGTGAATCGTCACCCAGCCCTCGCGGTGCAAGGTGCGCACGTGGCGAAAATTCTGGCCGACATAGGCCGAGACGACGGCGTCGCGCTGGCGGTCGAGAATGCCTGACAGCACGATCGAGCCGCCAAGCGCGATGTGACCTGCCATTTGCGGCGCCAGCCGCATCAGCGGCCGCGCCAATATGTTGGCGACGATGAGATCGAAAGGCGCACGTTTGCCGAAGATCGGATGGTGGAAGCCCGGCGCGGTCACGGTCTCCACCAGCGCCTTGACGTGGTTGAGTCGTGCATTGGCGGCAGCGACTCTCACCGCCACCGGATCGATGTCGGTCGCCAGCACCGGAATATGCGCCAGCTTGGCGACGGCAATCGCCAGCACAGCGCTGCCGGTGCCGAGGTCGAGCGCATTGCGCGGACGCTCGCGCCGCACTACCTTTTCTAGCATTTCCAGGCAGCCGGCTGTAGTGCCGTGGTGACCGGTGCCGAAGGCGAGGCCGGCCTCGATTTCGATGGCGAGCTCGCCGCTGTGGCGCTTTCTGCGGTCATGCGCGCCGTGGACGAAGAAACGGCCGGCGCGCACCGGCTTCAGCTCTTCCAGCGAATGCGCCACCCAGTCGATGTCGGGCAGGACCTCGCGCTCGACCGGCTTCGACAGGGAAAGCCCGGCAAGGATGTCCTTCAAGCGAGTTTCGACCATTTCGATGTCGCCATCGGCATAGAGCGACACTTCGTGGATGTCTCTGTCCTCGTCGACCTCCAGGACGGCGATCGGCAGGCCCTCTTCCTCGAAGGCCGCCTCGAGCGCCGCGAAAATGCTGATAGACTCGATCTTTCCGGTGATAAAGTAGAGGCGCGTCTGGGTCATGAAATGTGTTTCTTTTTGAGCATGATCTCAGGACAAACGGGGTTTCCGTTTGTCCGAGAAAACCGGTTCCCACTTTTCGGGATCAAGCTCTAGCCTTTCGCCGCCAGCCGCTTCAGTTTGGCGACGGCCGTGTCCGAACTTTCGCCATACGCGATGGTGCCCGCAAAGTCGCCCTTGGCGTTGAGCAGCAGCACCGAGGCGGTGTGATCCATCGTGTAGTCGCCGTCGCCGGTGTCGACCTTCTTCCAGTAGATGCCGAACGACTTGGCCATCGCATGGACCTTGTCCGGATCGCCTGTAATGCCGGTGATGCGGTCGGAGAAATTGCTGACATAGGC
>NZ_RZQG01000492.1:0-4517 GCF_003998635.1 Mesorhizobium sp. M7D.F.Ca.US.004.03.1.1 | reverse complement strand
GTCCCAACCGCGCGCATTCGCGATGTGATGATGCCTGCGGTGCCTGAGGGGTGGACGGTGGGCATTGGAGATCGCGACGGTAATTACGTGGCACGTTCCAGGTCGCACGAGGAGATGACCGGCAAGCCCGGATTGCCAGAATATCTGGAAAAAATCGTTGGCCGCTCCGGCAGCTTCACGTCCCGCAACTACGAAGGCATCACGCTGCTGGCAGGCTACTACCGATCGTCATATTCCGATTGGTTTTATACCGCCAACATGCCGCTTTCGGATGTGCAGGCGCCGCTGTGGCGCTCGCTCGCGGCAATTTGCGGGATAGGCCTCCTGGCGCTTCTTGTGTCAATCGCCCTCGGGTACGTCGTTGGAAAGCGCTTCACTGGAGCGACCGCCGACCTTGCCGCTCGCGCTGAGGCGCTGGGCCACGGCCGCGCCGTTGAACCTATGTCAACCTCGGTTACCGAGTTCGCTGCTATCGCGCAGGCGCTGGTTGACGCAGAGCGAGCCATCGCTGAGCGTCGGTATGAGTTGGAGACAGTGCTGGAGACGGTGCCGGCGGCGGTCTGGTTCACCTATGACCCGAAAGCGCTCCAGGTGATCCGCAATCGCTTCGCTGCCGAACTCATGGGTTTACCGACGGACGTCCGTAAATCCTTTGGGGCGCCCGATCTGGTGATCAACACCGTCGCAGTCAAGGACGGCCACACCGTAAGCCGTGAAGACCGACCTCTAAGCCGGGCAATGCGCGGAGAGCTGACCGACAACGAAGAGTTCGCCTACACCCTTCCATCAGGGGGGAGCGCTTCCTGCTGTCGAGCGCGCGTCCGATCCGCAGCCCAAGCGGCAACATTATTGGCGCTGTGCAAATCAGCCTGGACATCACGGACCGTAAACGCGGCGAAGAGCACCGCAAATTGCTGGTGAATGAACTGAATCACCGCGTCAAGAACACGCTTGCGGTGGTCCGATCCATCGCAAGCCAGACGATCCGCAACGCTACGACGTTGCCCGAGGCAGGACGGACCCTGTCCAACCGGCTCATCTCGCTGGCAAAGGCGCACGACATCCTTACGCAACAGAACTGGAGCGGTGCCGATCTCAATGATCTGATCACAGCGTCAATCAAGCCGCATGCATCGATCGAGCGCTTTCAAATCAGCGGCGGCAAGGTTTGGCTTCCGCCAAACGTCGCCCTCTCATTTGCTCTCGCGCTTCATGAACTTACGACAAATGCAATCAAATATGGGGCGCTGTCGAATGCAAAGGGCAAGGTTTCGATATCCTGGAAGCTTGTTGGTCAAAAACAGCAACGCCGACTTGAACTCGAATGGCGAGAGACAGGCGGCCCAACCGTCGGCCCTATCGAGCGCAAGGGGTTTGGCACCCAGCTTCTGGAGCGCATATTCGCCTCCGACTCGGCAGGCCGAATCGTCCTGACGTTCGAAAGGTCAGGACTGGCTTGCGATTTTCGGGTGAACTTGTTTGAGCCGAATGAGGCTGAGGCACATTTCCCAAGCAGCGAAACTTAGACCTCGCCGGTTCAGTCCGAGCTATTTGCATAGGAAGAAGATCTTGCCGTTGGCCGCTACTCGCCCACGCCAAAGCGGTTATGTCAGAGAAGGGAACGTTCTGCTTCGGGTGTCCGCCAATGGCGCAACCTGATCGTTCCGATCGACGAGAAGAATGGCAACATTCCAGCCTTTAGACTAGCGACGTTGCCGCCACGCAGCGGCAATGAAGGTTCTGCCAGCTACTGCGCACCCGGTGTCCATTCGGGCAGCGGCGCAAGGCTGCGGTTGAACTGCTTCCACCACATGGACTGATCTATCTCGCAGCACGCGCGAAGCATGGCGTGCGCCTTCTCGAAAGCCTGGGTGGCGAGATCGTCGAACGTCATATGCGCGGCGTATGGTATAGACACCACCAGTTCCTGACCGGTCTGTGTGCCGCCTTCGTCAACCTGAAGATAAAGCCAAATGACGAATTGTGCGTCTTGGCCGCTCGCGTCCGCATTGCCGATCTTGATGCGGTCGATACCTGCTGCAGTGACTTTCATGCGGAGACCCCTTCATTTGGTTGGATTCGCAGTGAATCCCAGAAGTCCGCAGCGATCAGAAAGGTTCCCGGACCGTTGTCCCTATGGTGAAGTATTGATAAAGAAGTGGTTAGGCAGCCCCTACCCTTCATATGAATTTCGCATGGTTGGTGAACCATCCAGAAACTAATTTAGGGGCATGCCGCTGAGGGGGCCATGCAGCCGGCAGCTTGAGAGAACCATCCTGTACGTCCGTCGGCTATCCGGCAAACGGCAGATCGCGGATGTACGTGCGACGATCTTCGCAGGACAGGTCAGCACTGATGTTCAACGGGGGTCCGAAGATACCCGTCGGATACCCCATCGCAGGAACGAAAATGGAAGAGAAGCAGGACTTTCGTGTGCAGTTTATGCACACGAACCCTTATAACGCGTTGATTTTGCCAGTCTATCCGTCCAGTCCATCATCGGCGCAATAGCAAGTTTGTTGTCTGTTATATTAATGTCATCGTCTTCTTTTGATCTAGGTCGATCCAATTCCCGATTGGAAAGACAGACCAGTTGGCAAAAGGCGCCCGCCTACGCCACCGCAACGGAAAGCCACATGGCTACATCGACGTTCTTGTTGCACATAGTGCACACGAAAGCGGTTGGTCTAGTGCACTCCGGAGCAGCCGGCAACGCCACACGCGACCAACAGGTTGGCCCCGGCAAGCGATGCCTCGAAGTGTGCCCGTACGGTACGCGATGTCTATTCAGTCGAAGAAACCGGCGTCCTCTTCCTTGAGATACTTCTTTGCGCCTGCGGCATCGATGTCCACGCCCAATCCGGGAGCTTCGAGCAAGTCGATCATCGAATCCTTCACGATCCGCGTCGGCAGGCCAATAACGATATCCTCCCACCAGGGGTCGGAGGCGCTGGGGTATTCGAAGGCGATGTAGTTGGCGGGCAGAGTTGCGCAGACATTGATCAGCGCGCCGAGGCCGAGGAGACCATTCGCCGTGCCGTGCGGTGCCATCATGATCGAGTGCATGTAGGCATGTTCGGCCACCCATTTGAGCTCGGCGATGCCGCCGATATCTGCGGGGTCCGGACCGATGATGCGGACCGCCTGCGTTTCGATCAGTTCCTTGAAGTTATGACGCAGGTAAATCTGCTCTCCTGTGTGGATAGGGGTGGACGTGGATGTCGTGAGTTCGCGGTAGGCCTGCGGATTGACCCATGGCACGTAGTCGCCCGTCAGCATGTCCTCGAGCCACATGAGATTGTATTTTTCCACCGCCTGCGCGAAGCGGATGGCGTCCGGCAGAAACCAGCCGGGGCCGCAATCAAGCGCGAGCGAAACCTTGTCGCCGAGCACCTCCTTCATGGCGATGACGCATTCGATCATATGCGCCATGCCGCGCTCGCTGATCTGCCCCTGGTCCATCGCCCCGTGATAGGTCGGCGGCTGGCGGACGCCGTAGTGGAAGTCGGGCACGCTCGTCTTCATGTTGGAGTGGAAGCTGATCCCCTGCTTGACCATGAAGAAGTTTTCGGGCCGCTCCATCATCCACTTGACGTCGGCCGCGTAGTCCTCGGGCTTGTCGCCGGTCCTTTTTTTGCGGATGGAGCCGTTGTAGACCCGCACCTTGTCGCGCACCTTGCCGCCGAGCAGCTTGTAGACTGGAACGCCGGCCGCCTTGCCGGCGATGTCCCAGAGAGCGTGCTCGATGGCGCTGACGGCGGCGCCATAAGGCTTGAACGAGCCGCGCTGCCGGATCTTCAGCATGCAGCGTTCGACGTCGGTCGGATCTTCACCGATCAGCGCCTCGCGGAAATGCAGGACCCAGGGCTTGAGATAGGGCTTGGTGTACTCAACCTCGCCGAGGCCATAAAGACCTTCATCGGTCACGATGCGGACGATGGGATGTTTGCCGATGACGGCGCACCGGAGATCGGTGATCTTCATGATGTCCTCTATTTCACCGACGAGAAGGCGGTTGGCGCGAGAAACTGGCTGGAAATATTGGCCAGGATCGGGCCATCGCGCTCGGACTCGTCGCGGACCTTGAGCCATGCCGGATCGGTGGTGAAGGCCTTCCATTTCACTTCGCGCTCGGCAAGGGATTCCCAGGCGACGAAATAGGTCAGTCGATTGCTGCTTTCGCCGACCACCGTGGTGAAGAACCCGGCCTGGCGGATGCCGTGCTTATCCCACAGCGCCAAGGTATGGTCGTTGAAACGCTTGAGCAGTGCCGGCAGCTGGCCCGGCAGGCAGTCGTAAATGCGAAGTTCGTAGATCATGGTCGATCCTTCTGTTCACCTCTCCCCCCGGGGAGAGGTGTAGAGTCAGCTCCACGTGCGGTCCCAGGAATATTCATCGTCCCAGTGATCGGTCGGCTGCCAGATGCCGGTGATGCCGGGCTGCAGGTGCTGGCTGATCACTTCGTCGACGACGTCGTCGATGCCCAGGCCCGGTCTGTCGGGGACGGTGATGAAGCC
>NZ_RZQG01000491.1:0-4527 GCF_003998635.1 Mesorhizobium sp. M7D.F.Ca.US.004.03.1.1 | reverse complement strand
GCCCCACCTCCTGCGCAGCATTTCGGTCGGTCTTCCGAAACAGCCGAGCCCAGCGATCTCTGGGGCTATTTCTGGCGTGGCGTGACGCAGAACTATTTCAATTTCGCCGGTCGCGCGCGTCGCAAGGAATATTGGGGCTACTGCCTATTCTGGACGGTTTGCCTGCTGATCATCGGCGGCATCGGCCTGTACACCGATATGGATATGGGCGGTTTCGACAGCGATATCTCGGGCGCGATAACGGTCGGGCTGTGCGGCACTTTCCTGCTGGCGACAATTCTTCCCAGCCTCGGCATGATCGTGCGCCGGCTGCACGACATCGGCCTGTCAGGCTGGCTCTGCCTGCTGATCCTGATCCCGACCATCGGCAGCCTGATCATCCTGGTCTTCGCGCTGATCCCGACGCAGGCCAGGGAAAACCAGTGGGGGCCGGTGCCGGCAGGCGTCAGGGTTTAGTATAGCGTGCATATTGCAATCGATGGCAACCCTGGGTAGTATTCTCATCGCAGCATAGATGGGGGTACGCATGCAGGGCGCGGTGCTTCACTACGACAAGGATCAGGACTACGGCTACATCAATGGAGTTGACGGCAAGCGTTACTTCTTCGTCCTTAACGATGTGACCCAGGGGGCGGCCCTCGTCAGCGGTACCCTCGTCGAATTCCAGCCCGATGACGGCACGGCACACAATATCGTCGCCGTGAATTCGACCACGGCCTCGTCACCTCCCCGCCAGCCCGGCCGTACCGCCGAAAACCAGCCCACTCGTTCCACGGGACTGTGGGCATACTTCCGGAACACGGTGAGCGTGAACTATTTCAATTTCAACGGACGCGCCCGCCGCAAGGAATTCTGGGCCTTTTGGCTATGCTTTAATCTTGTGCTGGTGGCGCTTATTGGCTTCGGGATACTCGTCAATTTGGCCATCAACGGCTTCGGCATCAATGCGGGTAGGACGTCGATCGGATTGCTACCCGCCGCTGTCTTCGTCTTGGCATTCGGCCTGCCATGGATCGCGCTTACGGTGCGGCGTTTGCACGATGTCGGTCTGGGCAGCTGGTTTGTCTTGCTCTGCTTCATTCCGGTTATCGGCGGTGTGGGCTTGCTGGTCTTGGGGCTTGTACCGTCTCAGGTGGGCGAAAACCCCTGGGGGCGGGTACCCGCAGGGGTCAGGATCTAGGGGCAATCGCCTTCAGCGCCTTGCCCGAAAGCCTGAGAAAGACCTTCTGCTCGTGCCGTTCGACGCCGAGCCTCGCGTAAAAACGCAGCGCGCCCTCGTTCCAATCTTCGGTGGTCAGGTCGATACGGCCAATGCCGTGGCTGAGGCAATGATCGGCGAGAAAGCCGATCAGCGCCCGGCCGACGCCGGCGTTGCGGATGTTGTCGAGCACGAACAGGTCCTTGAGGAACAGCAGCCGCTCGAGATCGATACCTGGATGCGCGATCGCCACCGACGCCAAGCCGCTGACCTCGCCGTCGACGAAGGCGAGCGCGAAATGCGGATAGGCCGGGCTTTCCTCGCCAAGCCATTTGCGTGCAGCAAACAGGGTCCGGTCGGCATCGAGAGGCGGCTGCCGGTAATGCTCCGCCATCGCGCACAGTATGGCCGCGAGTGCCGTGGCGTCCTCGATCGTCGCCCAGCGGACGTCGACCGCCATGGGGATCAGCTCAGGAATTTGGCGATGATCGCGTCGCCCATCTGAACCGTACCGACCTCGGTCATGCCATCGGACATGATGTCTTTCGTCCGCAGGCCTGCATCGAGCACGGCAGCGATCGCGCTTTCGACACGGTCGGCTTCATCAACCATGCCGAAGGAATAGCGCAGGCACATGGCGAAGGAGGCGATCATGGCGATCGGGTTGGCAATGCCCTTGCCGGCGATATCGGGCGCCGAGCCGTGTACCGGCTCGTAGAGCGCCTTGCGCTTCTTGGTCTTCACGTCAGGCGCGCCGAGCGAGGCCGACGGCAGCATGCCGATCGAGCCGGTCAGCATGGCGGCAATGTCGGACAGCATGTCGCCGAACAGATTGTCGGTGACGATGACGTCGAACTGTTTTGGCCAGCGCACCAGCTGCATGCCGCCGGCATCGGCCAGCATGTGGTCGAGCTTGACGTCGGAATAGCGCGCCTTGTGGGTCTGGGTGACGACCTCGTTCCACAGCACGCCCGACTTCATCACATTGCGCTTTTCCATCGATGTGACGTGGTTCTTCCGGGTCCGCGCCAGCTCGAAGGCGACGCCGGAAATGCGCTCGATCTCGAACGTGTCATAGACCTGCGTGTCGATGCCGCGCTTCTGGCCGTTGCCCAGATCGATGATCTGCTTGGGCTCGCCGAAATAGACGCCGCCGGTCAGCTCGCGCACGATGAGGATGTCGAGACCCTCGACCACCTCCTGCTTGAGCGAGGAGGACGCCGCCAGCGCCGGATAGCAGATGGCGGGGCGAAGATTGGCAAACAGCTCCATGTCCTTGCGCAGCCGCAGCAGGCCAGCCTCGGGACGCACCTCATACGGCACCGCATCCCATTTCGGACCGCCGACGGCGCCGAACAGCACCGCGTCGGCCGCCATCGCCTTCTCCATGTCGGCATCGGAAATCGCCGCGCCATGCGCGTCATAGGCGCAGCCGCCGACCAGGCCGTCCTCGGTGGTAAAACCGCTGCCGAGCTTGTCGTTCATGGCTGATATCAGTTTCTTGACCTCAGCCATGGCCTCCGGACCGATGCCGTCGCCGGGGAGCAGGAAAAGATGCTTCGTTGCCATGGAGAAACCGTCCCAGAAAGAATGCGTTTCGATTTGGGGTCTTGCTAAACGCCAAGCGCCCGGCGCGCAAGCCTGCACGCCACAACCATGATCACCGATGCGAGAGAATGTTGATCAGCCGGCCGAACGGATCGCGGACATAGAAGCGCCGCACGCCCCAGGGTTCGTCGGCCGGTCCGTATTCGATGGCGAAGCCGGCCGTCTTCATGGCATCGAGCGCTGCATCGACATCATCGACCTCGATCGAGAGAGGCGGCACCGGCGTTCCGGAGCCGCCTTGCGCCATGAAGCTGATCTGGACATCCATCTTTGCTTGCGAGCCGTAGGTTGTGATCCAGCCGAGGTCCATGAGCATGTCGAGGCCGAGCACGTCCTGGTAGAAGCGCTTCGCCGCGGCGACATCCGATGTCTCGATGTTGGCAACGATGCGCTGGACTTTCATCGTCGGCCTGCCTTTTACGCTGTGCGCCGCAGCGCCGTGACTTCGATCTCGATCTTCATTTCCGGTTTGTTGAGCTGGCAGACGATCATCGTCGCCGCCGGTCTGATGTCGCCGAACGTCTCGCCGAGGATCGGGAAGACGATGTCCACGAAGGTCTGATCGGTGATGTAGTAATGCGCCCGCACCACATCGGCCATCTCGAAGCCACCATCATGAAGCGCCTTGCCGATCGTCGCCAGGCAATTGCGTGTCTGCGCCTCGACAGTGTCCGGCATCGTCATCGTCGCATAGTCATAGCCGGTCGTGCCGGAGACGAAGCACCAGTCGCCCTGCACCACGGCACGCGAATAACCGGCGGTCTTTTCGAAGGGGGAACCGGTTGAGATGAGTTTGCGCATATGAGGGGCCTTGCTTGGGTTGTCGGCCAGCATTAGCAGGCGGAACGGCGCGGGTCGTGGGCCAAGCCAGGCGAACTGTTATCCCGGAAGCGAAGCGCGAACCTCCGAGATTGGTTGAAGCATCCCTTCCGTCGTCATCCTCGGGTCTGCGCTCCGCTGCGCGTCGCTCCGCCCATGGATGACGAAAGCGCGGGGGCGCCGCGCAAAGCTAATGCTTTAATTTGCCGACCCCTGCGCCTTGTCCAGCGCTTCCTTGATATCCGCCGGCCATGTCGCCACCGCCGGCCAGGCGTTCGGCTCGCCATTGTCGCCGCGGCGGGCGAAGTAGAGCTTGTGCTTGGCCGGGTCGACCGCCATGAACCCGTCATTGCCGCCGCAGTCATGCGGCACGCAGCCGCTGGCGTAAAAGGCGCCCGATGCGGTCTTTTCCGTGCCGCCGCCGACCAGCAGGCTGGTCGCCATGTCGGGCATGTCCTTGCCGAGCAGCTTTTCAGCTTCCTTGTAGACAGCCTCGTTGTGGAAGGCGTCGATGATGTTCTGGTATTTTTCCGGATCGATGTCTTTCCAGTCCGTGCCGGGTTCCGGCATGTAGGTCAGATTGCCCGAAATCGTCAGCCCGTCGGTCGGCGACCACTGCAAAGCCGGCTTCTGATCCCCCGGCAACAAATAGGGCACGAAATAGATGGCGTTGTCGGACACCGCCGAGGGCGGCGCGCCGCAGTCGTCCTGCTCGACGGTGGTGCTCTGGACGGTGCCGCCTTCCGGCTTCCAGACGATCACTGTCGCCGGCCCGCATTGATTGCCGCCATCGCCGACATCGAACAGCGCCACCTTGACGCCGCCGACTTCCACGATCTTATCGAAGAAGACGTCATAGTTGGTGGCCAGCTGTTTGCCGTCATAGGCAAGCACCTTCTCAC